>NZ_JABXEP010000329.1:0-1948 GCF_013372605.1 Myxococcus sp. AM009 | reverse complement strand
CTACACAAGGCTTTTCGTCGGCAGCGTCAGATGGGTATAAGAGACAGTGAGGGCTCCGGCGAGATTCCAGGGCGCCCGGAAGGACGCCATCTGTACCCATTTTCCGTGATCCCATTCCCCAGTTGCTTGGCCCCTTTAATTTTTGAGAATCGAGGCTCGAAATTTTCTCGAACCGAGTGAGTCTTCGTCCTACTCCACGCGCGGATGTGGCCCAATGGGCGCCAGGGTAGGGCTCAGTGTGAGTGTGGGACGGAGTCAGGAGCGCCCGGGTGGGGCCTCAGCCGGCGGACGGCGCGCAGCAGGAGCTCCTCGTCCCGGGGGCTGGCGAGGAAGCCGCGTGCGCCGAGCTCGCGGGCCCGTTCGAAGTTCTCGTCATCGCTGCCGTGGACGATGAGGGCGCCCTGGATGTGGACCTCCCCGGCGAGCAGGCCCTCCATGGCCTGGAGGGGCGCGAGCACGACGTCCTCTGGCCCGGTGTGAAGCACCTCCAAGGGGGTGGCGGTGCGGGCCTGGAAGCCGTGCCTCGACAGGAGCCGGGAGATGAGCACCGCCGTGACGGGCGGCCACCCGTAGAGCAGCAGGGGACCTCCGGGCGCGAGCGTGGGGGGCGCGGGCGGCTCGGCGGGCGGCTTGATGCCATAGAGGTGGGCCAGCGCGCGGGTCAGCGCCGCGTCCGAGGCGATGTGCGCTTCGACGCGCGGCATGCCGGACACGGCGCGAACGGCGTCCACGGCCTCCAGCGACACGGGGGCGGGCAGCGCGATGTGGAGCACTTCCCGCTCGCCCTGGTCCAGCAGCACCTTTTCGATGCGCAGCGGGACGACCCGGTACTGGCGCGCCAGGCGAGCGGGGATGTGGTTCCTCAGCCCGGCGTCGGGCGGGCTGCGTTCCAGGTCCACCGCGTCCACGCCGAGCTGCTCGGAGAGTCCGCGAAGCACGTCGGCTTCGGAGCAGAGGCCCTCTCGCACCAGCGCCCGCCCGAGCGGGACATGCACCTCATGGTGATGCACCAGTCCCACCCGGAGCTGGGCGCGGTTGAGCACTCCCCGTTCCAGGAGAATCTCGCCGAGCGGACGTCGTGAGCCAGTCTCCATGAAGACATGAGGTCTTCACGCGACGCCCCGGCCGGCGAGAGGCGGCGGGCCGCGGGCTCGCCGGGTTGCCTGCCTTGCTGGCGGGGCTCAGCCGCGCGAGGCGAGGTGCTGCTCGTAGACCTCGGGCTTGAAGCCCACGAGGACGGCGTCGCCGGTGACGAGCACGGGGCGCTTCACCAGCTTTCCATCCGCGGCCAGCCACTCGACCAGCTCCGCGTCGCTGGCGGCATCCACCTTCGCCTTGCCGAGCGCGCGGTAGCTCTGGCCGCTGGTGTTGAGCCACTTGCGGACAGAGACACCGCTGCGGGCAATCCACTGCTTCAGCTCCGCCACGGTGGGCGGCAGGTCGACGATGGGGCGCACCTGGTGGGCGACACCTTGCTCCTGCAGCCACTTCAGCGCCTTCTTGCAGGTGCCACAGCCCGAGTATGAGAGTACGAGGACGTCTTTCGCCATGCGCGCGCTTGTAACAGGGCACCCGCGCCCGTCCCAGCGGTGAGTCCCCGGGTCGTCCGGCCCCGGTTTGCGAGCCGCGAGCAGCGCGTGTTAGCGCCAAGGGACATGAAAGCCTTCCGCCGCTCGCGTTCATTGTTCGCGCTCCCCGTGGTCCTGGTGCTCGCCGCCTGTTCGTCGGGGCCGGAGGACAGGCCCGCTCCCGGAGACGACGCGGGCGTGACGGACGGCGGCGCGGACGCGGGCACACCGGACAGCGGCACCGACGCGGGCGTGACGGACAGCGGCACCGACGCGGGCACACCGGACGCGGGGCCGGACATCGAGGTCCCCGAGGATGGCGGCACGATTGTCAGGGGGACGTTGACGGGGCGGCTCACGGTGGGGGGCTCGCCGTACCG
>NZ_JABXEP010000328.1:0-1985 GCF_013372605.1 Myxococcus sp. AM009 | reverse complement strand
GGCGGAGGCTGCCCGGCTCCGCGAGGCCGAGGAAGCCCACGACCGCGCCGAGGCCCTGGCCCGCCAGCGCGCCGAGGCAGCCCAGGCCGCCCGCACCACCACGGACGCCGCCGCGCGCGCCCGGCTGGAGGAGGAGGCCCGCGCCCTCAAGGAGCGCGAGGAGGAGGAGAAGCGCGCCGAGTACCGCGCCAAGAAGGCCGCGGACGACGAGGCCCGGGAGCGCCGCAAGCGCGAGCAGGCTGAAGCCCAGCGGCTGATGGAGGAGGAGCGCGCCCGCGAGGCCGCCGCCGCCGAGGAGGCCCGCCGCGCCGAGGAGACCGCCGCGCGCGCCAAGGTGGAGGCCGAGGCCGGCCGCACCCTGGCCCAGGGCCTGGACAAGACGCGGAACCAGGGCTTCATGGCCCGGCTCAACGGCCTGTTCGGCCAGCAGCGCCAGGTGGACGAGTCCGTCCTGGCGGAGCTGGAGGAGATCCTCTTCACCGCCGACATCGGCGTGCGCACCGCCAACCACCTGGTGGAGGTGGCCCGCGAGAAGCTCAAGCGCAACGAGCTGAAGGACCCCGAGCGCATCAAGGGCCTCATCCGCGACGAGGTCGCCCGCATCTGCGACTTGCCCGTCCCGCGCTCCCTGGAAGGCGGCGGCCCGCCGCACGTCGTCATGGTGGTGGGCGTCAACGGCGCCGGGAAGACGACGACCATCGGCAAGCTGGCCGCGAAGCTCACCAGCGAGGGCAAGAAGGTGGTGCTCGCAGCGGGTGACACCTTCCGCGCCGCCGCCACCGAGCAGCTGGACGTGTGGGCCGAGCGCGCCCAGGCCCAGCTGGTGAAGGGCGCCGAGGGCACAGACCCCAGCGCCGTCATCTTCGAGGCCATCAAGAAGGCGAAGGAGGAAGGCGCGGACGTCATCATCGCGGACACCGCCGGCCGGCTCCACACCAAGGCCCCGCTGATGGAGGAGCTGAAGAAGGTGAAGCGCGTCATGGACAAGGCCCTGCCCGGCGCGCCGCACGAGGTGCTGCTGGTGCTGGACTCCACCAACGGCCAGAACGCGATTCAGCAGGCCAAGCAGTTCCACGAGGCCGTGGGCGTCAGCGCCATCGCCCTGACGAAGCTGGACGGCACCGCGAAGGGCGGCGTCGTCATCGGCATCTGCGACGAGCTCAAGCTCCCCGTCGTCTGGGTGGGCGTGGGCGAGAAGGTGGCCGACCTGCGCCGCTTCGAGCCGCGCGAGTTCGTCCGCGCCCTCTTCGACTGAGGCCCCGCGTCACTGCCCCATCAACCCGGGGATGAGCTGCTCCAGCAGCTCCTTCGACTGGGCGTCCATCTCCTGGAAGGCCTCGAAGCCCTGCAGGCCCTGGAGCGCCTCCAGGTCCATGCCGGGCAACGACTGCAGGGCCTCCAGCCCTTCCAGGCCCTCGAAGCCGCCCAGCACCGACTCCAGCCGGGGCTTGCCCAGGTCCGCGTCGCCCTTCGCCTCCCGCCACCAGCGCGTGCGCAGCCGCTCCAGCGCGCTCGCGTTGGCGGGGCTCGCCTTCGCCAGCTCCTTCGTGAAGCAGTCCTTGCACGTCCACTTGAAGCGGTACGTGTCCACGTAGGCGCGCAGGGCCTTGAGGAAGGCGGCGTCTCCCACCAGCTTCCGCGAGGCGTGGTGCAGCAGGGGCGCCTTGCCGTAGACGAGCGCGCCGTACTCCAGCTCATCCGCGAAGTGGCCCGTGGGCCGGTCCGCGCGGCCGTCCTTGCCGCCCGTCATCCGGTACAGGTGGTACTGCCCCACCAGCGTCTCCTGGCGCGCCGACTCCGCCACCTTCTTGCCGTGCTTCCATTCGAGGTAGAGGAGCGCGGCGTACTGGGCCAGCGACTCGTCCACCGGAATGCTCACATCATCGTCGTCCTCGTCCTCCAGCTCGACTTCGAGCAACACCGAGGCCGGGAGCAACCGCTTCAATCCCACGAGCTGCGCGGGCGTGACTTCCTCTTCCACCACG
>NZ_JABXEP010000327.1:0-2022 GCF_013372605.1 Myxococcus sp. AM009 | reverse complement strand
GGAGCGAGCGCGTGTGGGCGCGGCCCTCCACCTCGCGCAGCAGGCCGCCGACGTGTCGCACCATTTCATTGAGCGCCGCGTCCTCCGGCCGGCGCGGCATGGGCAGGTGGACCTCCAGGTCCTTCACCACCCGTCCCGGGCGAGGCGCCATCAACACCACGCGGGTGCCCAGCATCAGCGCCTCATGGACGTCGTGGGTGACGAACACCACCGTCTTGCCGGTGCGCACCCAGATGGACTGGAGGAGCTCCTGCATGTGGATGCGCGTCTGCGCGTCCAGCGAACCGAAGGGCTCGTCCATGAGCAGCACGGCCGGGTCCACGGCCAGCGCGCGGGCGAGCGAGGCCCGCATCTTCATGCCGCCGGAGAGCTGGTGGGGCAGCGCGTCCTCGAAGCCGCCCAGCTGCACCCGCTGGATATAGGTGTCCGCCCGCTCGCGGCGCTCGGCGCGGGGCATGCCCCGGGCGGCCAGCGCGAAGGTGATGTTGCCGCGCACGGTGAGCCACGGGAACAGGGCGGCCTCCTGGAACATCAACAGCCGGTCCGGCCCCGGCCCGTGGATGGGCTGCCGGTCGATGGACACCGAGCCCCCCGTGGGCGCCACATGCCCCGCCAGCGCGTAGAGCAGCGTGGACTTGCCGCAGCCGGACGGGCCCAGCAGGCACACGAATTCGCCCGAGCGGACGTTGAGGTCCACGTTCTGCAAGGCGACCACCTTGTTGGCGTACTCGTGGTCCAACCGGGCGACGCTGATTTTGGCGCGCTCCGCACCGACATGCGCCGGCTGGAGCAGGCGCAGGGAACTTCTCCATCGGCCGAGGAGGGCGCGCAGCATCGGCCACAACGTAGGCACGTAGGTGCAAGTGGGAAGGGGGAGCAGGCAGAGGGCCCGTTGAGGGCTTCGTGGCCTGCTCGCCTGCTTCGAGCGCGGAGAGGGGCTCGTCACGCGCTTTCTGGCCTCCAGGACGCGCCGGGAAGGCTCCGTCCCGCCCGGTAGAAGCTAGTGACGCGGCGAGCGCGAGTTTACATCGCCTGCCTGGCCGTCTTAGACGTCAGGGCATGGTGGAAGAGGGACTCATCGGACTGATGCGAGGCGTCCTGGCGACCTACTCGGACAGGAGCCGCTTCGGCGCCGCCGGGCTGATGCTCCTGCTGGGGCTGGGCGCGCTGCTGGGGGCGGGCAGTTTATTGCTCCACGCCGAGCCCCTCATCGGCGACGAGGGGCTGGGCTGGGCCGTGGGCTTGCTGGCCCCCTTCGTCCTGGGCGCAGTCGTGGCCGGCTTCCAGAAGGTGAAGCTGTGGGACTGGCAGCTCCGGTTCGACCTGGAGCGCTTCGGCGCGGCCTTCTGCGTCACGACGGGCTTCGTGCTGGCCCGCTTCATCGGCGTCCTGCTGCTCGCTGGGGGCTGAGGCGAAGGCCCTTCGTCCCGGGGGCTCAGGCGGAGGCTTGCTCGGCGCGCAGGTGCGTCCGCGTTCGCGAGCCCAGCCAGGCGGCGAAGACGAGCAGCAGCACCCCCACGCTGGTGAAGGCGCCGCCCACGCGCAGCGAGGCGTCGCGGTCATCCCAGACGAACTCCAGCGGGGCGTCCCCCGGGTTCGCGAAGGCCTGCTCCAGTCGCGCCTCCACGCGCGTGGCCACCGCTTCCTCGGTGACCCACTGGAAGAAGAGCGGGTACTCGCCGTGCGCCGTCACCAGCGTGGGCCGGAAGATGGGCACGCGGTTGCGGCGGGCGGCGCGGGTCCGGTCCACCTTGACGCCTTGCACGTCCTTCATCGCGAAGCTGGCCACTTCGTCGCGGGTGAGCCAGCTTGAGTGGAACAGCAGGCACACGCCGCCGGGCTGGCACCGCAGCTCCACGCGGGCCTTGGCGTTGAGCAGGTAGGGGCCCAGCACGAGGAAGGGCAGGGCGAGCAGCACGCACGCCGCCGCGGCGATGGCCGTGGTGCGGCTCTTGCGCGGCGCTTCATCGGAGTAGGAGGGCTGGGGTTCGCTCACACCGCTCCTCATAGACCTGGGCGGGC
>NZ_JABXEP010000325.1:0-2324 GCF_013372605.1 Myxococcus sp. AM009 | reverse complement strand
GTGGGATGGGGTTGGGTGCATGGGACAGGGAAGTAGCCACGCCCATGCGCCGTCCAATCCATTCCGCCATGCGCGCGCGAAAAGCGTCTGACAGCCGACGCTCGCGCGGCGCACCTTCACGGGCAGGGGCCGCAGTCCTGTGCGCAGCTGTCGTATCGGTCGGAGGTGCCACATTGCTCCGTGGCCTGGCACACGCCGTCCCCACATTGATTCACATTCGCGGGGGACAGCCGCGTGGTGATGGGGCGGTAGGTGACCCCGCCGCGCGTGCAGGTCTCGTAG
Source organism: Myxococcus sp. AM009 (assembly GCF_013372605.1). Lineage (NCBI taxonomy): Bacteria > Pseudomonadati > Myxococcota > Myxococcia > Myxococcales > Myxococcaceae > Myxococcus > Myxococcus sp. AM009. Next base: position 2,042 of record NZ_JABXEP010000325.1, on the reverse strand, counting down.
TAGAGGCCGCTCGAGTCCAGCGCGCAGTGGGACGCGCAGGCGCCCACGTACACCATGGGCGCGCAGGGCACGAGCGTCTCCGTGCCGTCGTGGAGCAGGCCCGCGCAGGCGCGCGAGGTGCTCTCCTGGGGCCCCAGCGGAGCGCGGTCCGCGCCCACGTGGATGCCCTCGGAATTGAAGAGGTTGCCGAAGAAACACGACTCCTGCCGGGCGTGCGTGGCGAGCTCCTGCGCCGTGTAGGGAATGACGGCCCCCGCGCCGTCCAGGCCGAGGAGGGAGATGAGCAGCTCCTCTCCCATCCGGTTGGCGTGGGCCGCCAGGCACGCGGAGACGACCTGCTGTTCGGCGAGCGTGGCCGCGCTCCCACCGGCCCAGTCCGGCGCCAGTCCCAGGCCGCCCTCCCAGGTGTACGACTGCTCCAGCGCGGCGGCCGTGTAGGTGCGCGTCTGCCCCGCGGGCACGGCGCAGCGGACCACGTAGCGCATCGCCATGTCGGCCAGTGAGGGGTCGGCCTGGAACCAGGTGTTGAAGGCCTCCGACGACAAGCCATTGAAGGACAGGCCGTTGAAGGACAGGCCGTTGAAGGACAGGCCGTTGAAGGACAGGCCATTGAAGGACAGCCCGTTGAACGACTCCTGCGGCTGCGTCAGCGCGCCGGTCGGGGACGCGGTGTCGGGTGGCAGCGGCTCGCAGCCCACAATGCCAAGCATCGTCAGGGCGAGCATCGGAAACGTCTTCGGAAACAGTGTCTTTTTCATCGACTCCCCAGTGGGTCCAGGTCGCCGGACGGCTCGCGGTGCGAGTGTCCGGGCGGGGCCACCCCGAGGAGTGCGGGCCTGGTGAAGGGTGGCGGGCGCGAAAATTTGCACCGGGGATGCGTGCGGGCAACCCGTACCCGCGGGCAATGTTTGCAGTCGCGGACAGTCGAGGCGTGCCGGAGGTGGGCACGGGGTTCACACCGGCGGTGCCTCCCGGGGCGAGGGCGCCGTGGCGTTGTGGACGCGTCCGCGCGCGAGCGTCGCGTGCCGGATGCTGTCTGTGTTGAGGCCCGGAGCATCTGCTCGTCACGCATGGGCGGTGTTCGTTCCGCGTGGTGTCATCGCTTCCGCGGGAGCTGGCATCGCAGGAGCGTGCGATGGGTGATGTGTCCTCCAGAAGGTTGGCAGGCTCCGCGGCGGGCATGCTGAGGGCGCTGCCCGGTCAGGAAGCCCAGCCGGCCTCCGCGACGCCCCCCGAGGGCTCGGTGGCGCTGGTGTTCACCGACGTGCAGGGCTCCACGCGGCTGTGGGAGCGTTGTGGCGCGGGCATGCGTGACGCGCTGGAGGTGCATGACCGCGTCCTGCGTTCCCTGCTGGCCGGCGGCACCGGCTACGAGGTGAAGACGCAGGGGGACTCCTTCATGATTGCGTTCCCCTCGGTGATGGAGGCGCTGGCGTGGTGTCTGGAGGCGCAGGACGCGCTGCTGCGCGCGCCCTGGCCGGTGGACCTCCTCTCCCAGCCCGAGGCCGCCGAAGAGGTGGGGCCCGGAGGCCTGTTGTTCCGGGGCCTGCGGGTTCGCATGGGCGTACACGTGGGCGAGCCGGAGTGCCGCGTGGACGCGCGCTCCGGCCGGACGGACTACCTGGGCCGCATGGTGAACGTGGCGGCGCGCGTGGCGGCCGCGGGTCATGGCGGTCAGGTCCTGGTGAGTGGCGGCGCCTGGGCGCGGGCCGCGCAGGTGCTGGAGGCGCTGGGCCGACCCGCGGTGCGTCCCCTGGGCGCGTTCCGGCTGAAGGGCATTGATGATGCCGTGGCCCTGGTGGAGGTGCTGCCCGCGCACCTGTCGGAGCGGCGCTTCGGCGTTCCACGCGCGCCCAGGGACAGGCAGGGGAACGTGCCCGTGCTCCAGGCCGGACTGGTGGGGCGGAGCATGGAGCTCGGGTGGCTCCGCCGCGGGTTCGCGGACGGCGCGCGGCTCGTCACGCTGCTGGGGCCGGGCGGCATGGGAAAGACGCGGCTGGCCACGTCCTTTGGCGCGCTGGAGCTGGAGTCGGGGGAATGGG
>NZ_JABXEP010000324.1:0-2458 GCF_013372605.1 Myxococcus sp. AM009 | reverse complement strand
GTGGCAATGGACGCCCACTCCGTGTCCACGCACACCACCAGTTCACCACCCGCGGCCACCTCATCCGCCAGCCGCTCCTGCGCCACCAGCAGCGCCACCCCCGCCTCCTGCTTCATCCACCCCAGCCGCTCCAGCGGGTAGCTCGCGTCCAGCGGCACGTATGCGCCTCCCGCCTTCAGCACCCCCAACACGCTCACCACCCACTCCAGCGAGCGCTCCACGCACACGCCCACTCGTACCTCGGGGCCCACGCCCATTCCCCTCAGGTGGTGTGCCAGTTGGTTGGCTCGCCGATTCAGCGCTTCGTACGTCAGCGTCTGCCCCACCGCCTCCACCGCCACCGCCTCCGGTGTCCGCTCCACCTGCGCTTCGAACAGCTCCGCCAGCGACGCGTCTCGCGGGTACTCCACGCTCCGCCCGCTCCACTCCTCCACCACCCGGCGCCGCTCCTCCGCCGACATCAACGACAGCTCCGACAACGTGCGGTGCTCGGGGACGCACAGCTCGCGCAGGAGTTGGCGGACCTGCGCCAGCATCCGCGTCGCGACTGCCGCATCGAAGCGCCTGGCGTCAAAGGTGAGGCGAAGCTGCCACTCGCGTCCCGGAACGGCGAGGATCGTCAGTGGGTGGGAGTCCACCTCGACGATGTACGGGCTGCGCACCACCAGCTCGTCCGACATCGTGGTGAGGCCCGCATCGCGCGGGTAGTTCTCGAAGACGACGAGGCTCTCGAACAGCGCGGGGCCCGGCGGCACGTCGCTCCAGCGGCGGACCTCCACCAGGGGCGACGACTCATACTGCCGCGCGTCCTGGAGCCACGCTTGGAGTTCCTTCAGCCACGACACCACCGGGCTGGCCCCGGGCAGCTTCACGCGAACGGGAATGGCGTTGATGAACAGGCCCGCCATCTGCTCGACGCCCGCCAGCTCCGGAGGCCGGCCTGAAACCGTCAGTCCGAACAGGACGTCGTCTTCGCCCGAGTAGCGGCCCAGCAGCAGCGCCCAGGCTGCTTGCAGCAGCGTGCCGCCCGTGACGCCGTGCCGGCGCGAGAACGCTCCGAGCGCCGACGTCTCCGCCGCGCTCATGCGCAGCTGGACTTCCCCCAGGAGCGTCGACGCTCGCGGCGCCCCACCGAAATCCAGCCGCGTGGGCTCCGTGAAACCCGCGAGCGCGCCACGCCAGAAGTCCCGAGCCGCGCCGAGGTCCTGCCGCCCCAGCCACGCGATGAAGTCCCGGTACGGGCGCACCGCGCGCCGAGGCAACGTCAAGCCACGCCGGAGCGCCTCGTAGCGGGAGAAGACCTCTCGCAACACCAATTGCGTGGACCAGCCATCCAGCAACAGGTGCGTCAGGCTGAACACCGCGCGCCACACACGCGCGCCCGTGCGCAGCAGCGTCAACCGGAAGCCTGGCGCACGGGAGAGCACCAGCCCTCGGCGGCGGTCCTCCTCGAAGAACGCGACCAGCCGAGCCTCCTGCTCCGCCGGAGACAGCGCGCGCAGGTCCTCGGTGGCGAAGGGCAGCGAGATTTCACGCATCACCGCCTGGAGCGGCGCCTCCAACCCCTCCCAGAAGAACGCGGTCCGGAGGATTTCGTATTGATCCGCCGTCTGCCGCCAGGCCTCCGTGAAGGCGGCTTCGTCCAAGGGGCCTTCGAGTTCGAAGGAGATTTGATTGAAGTACGGCTGAGTCTCTCGCTCCTGAAGATGGGAGATGAGGATGCCGTGCTGAAGCGATGACAACGGGTAGACGTCTTCGACATCCTCCTCGGACAGGCCCGCCACGGAGAAGCCGGAAGCGGGGGCGGATGAGCGTTCGGCGTCGGGCTCGGCGTCGGCGGTGGGAGCATCGCCCGCCACCGCGGCCAGGGTCGCCACGGTTGGATGATCGAAGAGCTGCTTCACCCGGAAGTACAGGCCCGCTTGCTCGGCACGCGAGACGACCTGGATGGCGATGATGGAGTCACCGCCCAGCTCGAAGAAGTTCTCGTGGATGTCCACCTGGGACCGGCTCAGCACCTGTTCCCAGATGGCGGCCAGGGCCGCCTCCTTCGCGTCGCGAGGCCCCTCGAATGGCCGCGACACATCCTCCGAACGCTCGGGCGCTGGCAACGCGCGCCAGTCCACCTTGCCGTTGGGCGTCAGCGGCAGGGCGTCCAACATCACCAACGTCGAAGGCACCATGTGCGCCGGGAGCCGCTGCTGGAGGAATGCACGGAGCGCGGCCGGGTCCGGTGTCGGCTGCGCCGCGGGGGTGGCATAGGCCACCAACCGCTTGCCGCCAGCCCCCTCCTCGCGAGCAACGACGACGGCATCCTGGACTTCGGGGTGCTCACGCAGCACCGCCGCCACCTCCCCGGGCTCCACCCGGTAGCCTCTCACCTTCACCTGGAAGTCCGTCCGCCCGATGAACTCCAGCCTCCCATCCCCCAACCACCGCACCTTGTCCCCCGTGCGGT
>NZ_JABXEP010000323.1:0-2522 GCF_013372605.1 Myxococcus sp. AM009 | reverse complement strand
ACCTCGCGGACCTCGGAGCGGCGGTGCGCGTACCGGTGCTGGCCCCGCGAATCCACCGGCGCGTCCAGGTGGATGCGTCCGGAGGAGGGGCGGGGCTGGGACTGCGGCGCATCCTGGAGCACAGCGATGTGGTGGCTGTCCGTGTGGCCGCTGGCCGTGAGTCACGAGTCCTGTGCGTGGTGGACCTGGGGGAGGCCCGCCGCCGCGCCGCACAACCCAAGTCGCTGCTGTTCTGTCTCCAATGAGGTCAGGGCCGGTGGATAGCCAGGTTTCCAACGCCATCATCAGCCGGCTCCGCGTGGGGACGATTACCCACGTCCGGATCTCCGGCGTCATCGACGAAACATTCCCACTGACGTCCGCCAGCCCGGAGCTGAGCGGGCTGCTGGTGGTGGACCTGGGGCAGGTGGAGCGCATCAGCTCCTTCGGCGTGCGGCGGTGGATTGAGTTCGCCGCCAAGCTGCCGCAGGGGGCCCTGGGCCTCTACGTGGTCCACGCGCCACCCGTCATCGTGGACCAGCTCAACATGGTGGAGGGCTTCGCTGGCGTCGCCCGCGTCCTCTCCGTGTTGGCGCCCTACACCTGCCGCGCCTGCAACGAGGACCGGCTGCGGCTGGTGAACCTGCTGGACGAGGCGCAGGTCATCGCCGAGGAGCGTGCGCCCGACCACGCCTGCCCCGTGTGTCAGGGGCCGCTGGAGTTCGCGGACCTGCCGGGGGAGTTCTTCGACTACGCGCGGCGGCAGCAGTTCGGCCAGGTGGACCCGGTCGTCATGCGCTACCTGCGCGCCAGCATGCCGGCGGAGCAGCCGGAGCTGACGCAGCACCTGAAGATCATCCAGGACGACATCACGTACATCACCCTGGCCAGCGCGCTGAAGGGCGACCTGAACGTGCGCCGGCTGGCGTCGGGCCTGGAGGGCCGCGTCGGCTTCGACTTCAGCCACGTCAGCGCGGTGGAGCCGGAGGCCCTGCCAAAGCTGGAGCAGGTGCTGGAGACGGCGGCGCAGGGCGCGCACGTGGCGTTGTGCCGGGTGCCGCCGCCCGCGCTGGCGGTGCTGGCGCGCTCGGCCAAGGTGTTGCCGGTGCGGCTGGCCACGCTGTGGCTGCCGTGTGACTGCCGCAACTGCGGGCAGGTGAGCCACCAGCGCCTCCAGGCCGCGGACTACCTGGCGAAGCTGCGAGCGCAGGCGGCCGGCGTGGACGTGCCGTGCCCCATCTGCGGCGGCAACGCGCGCGTCCCTCACATGCCCCAGCTCCAGGGGCTGCTGGCGCGGCTGCAGCTGACGGACCGGCCGCTGGAGGAGCTGGAGGCGCTGGAGACGCGCGCCCTCAGTCAGTACCTCTTCGGCGCCACGAACATCGACCCGGCGGCCCGCCAGGGCGCCTCCACGGACATCTCCAACTCGCTGGGCAGCACCAAGCTGAACATCATCCGGCGGCTGGGGCAGGGCGGCATGGCGGAGGTCTTCCTCGCCAAGCAGGTGGGCGTGAAGGGCTTCGAGAAGTTCCTGGTGATGAAGAAGATTCTCCCGCAGTTCGCGGAGAACCCCGAGTTCGTCGACATGCTCTTCGCGGAGGCCCGCGCCAACGCGCGGCTGACGCACCCGAACGTCGTGCAGACGTTCGACGTGGGCGTGTCCGACGGCGTCGCGTACATCCTCATGGAGTACGTGCGCGGGCCGGACCTGAAGAAGCTGGTCATCGAGCTGCGGCGCAAGGGCCTGGCGCTCCCGCTGGAGCACGCGCTGCGCATCGTCGCGGAGGTGGCCGCGGGGCTTCACTATGCCCACGCCTACGTGGACCCGGCGGGCACGCCGCACCCGGTGGTCCACCGGGACGTCAGCCCGCACAACGTCCTCATCTCGCTGGACGGCGCCATCAAGCTGAGTGACTTCGGCATCGCCAAGGTGGCGGGCGAGGAGCACACCCAGGCGGGCGTGCTGAAGGGGAAGATTTCGTACATCTCCCCGGAGGCGGCGTCCGGGCGCGCGCTGGACGCGCGCAACGACGTGTTCGCGCTGGGCGTGGTGCTCTTCGAGCTGCTCACCGGCACGCTCCCGTTCCGCAGGGACCACGACGCGGCGACGCTGCAGGCCATCGTCAGGGATCCCGCGCCCGTCCCTTCGCAGCTCAAGCCGAACATCCCCCAGGACGTCTCCGACCTCATCCTCCGCGCGCTGGTGAAGGACCCGGCGCGCCGCACGCCGTCCGCCGCCGCGCTGCGCGAGGAAATCGAAGCGGTGATGGCGCATCACCGGCTCAACTCGTCGCCCGCGGCGGTGGCCCAGTTCTTCCGGGACACGCTGGGGGACCGGCTGGTGGAGTTCGCGCCGTCCGCCATCAGCGGGACGGGGAGCCACCCGCGCCCGGTGCCCTCGGGCACGGGCAGCGGCAACGTTGGCGGTGGGGAGATGTCCGCGCCCATGGATGGACGGACGCCCAGCAGGGGCAGTGTGCCCGTGGCCGGTAGCCGTCCTGGGATGGGCGGCAGTGGCGGCCTTCCCCGCCCCGGCCCGCCGG
>NZ_JABXEP010000322.1:0-2594 GCF_013372605.1 Myxococcus sp. AM009 | reverse complement strand
AGTTTGTGCAGCCCCCCCTCCTCCGAGCTCGCCAGGGGAGCGAGCGCACCGAGCGCGGAGCCCACCCCCGCCAGCCAGCGCCGGGTGATGTCCTCTCGCAGGACCTCCAGCGCATCCGGCAGCGTGAGCGTCGCCGTGACGCGTGAACTCATGCGCGCGCCGTCGTCGTTGATGATTGCCCTGGCATGTCCTCACCAGCCCCCCAGCCAGGAACGCCCGCCATCTCCATGCGGGCGGCGCGTGGCTGTTACCCTTGGGATACATCCCATCCCCCGGCCGGACTGCCCGTCTCCGAGTCAGGCTCGGATGAGGCCTCGTGGAAGAGGCGGCCACGCTGGCGCCTCTTCCGTCAGGTGGTTCACCGCTGACAGGGAACGGGCGCGCAAGCCCCCCAGACGCCGCGCCGCGCCAGCCGGGCCTGCGCCTCCAGAGCCTCGAACTCCGCGCGCCTCGAGCGGCCCGCGGGAGGAACGTGGAGCACGCAGGCATGGCCTCTCTCCACCAACAGCGTGTTCACCTCCCGGCCGTCCACGGACACGTAGGCAAGGAGCCGACCGAAGCGGTCCTCGCACGCCTCGCCATAGGTCAGCGTCACCCGCCTGCCGTCGACGAGTCCCCGGTTGAAGGCATGGGCCTCCGGACCGAAGCAGTCACCGCCCGCGCCCGTGCGCTCCGGTGCATCCGCGAGCAGGTAGCGAACACGCTCGCCGCGCTCCAGGACGATTGTGTCCCCATCCAAGACCTCCGCCACGCGTCCCGAAGCGGGGCCGCAAGCGACGTCCGCGTCCCCCTCACCACAGGCGGCCAGCAAGCAGGCCACCGCAGCTGTCATCAAAGCGCGCATGAGCGGTTCACCCCTCCCGGCGTGCCCCGGTCGCCCCGGCCATAACGGGCCGTCTCGGGCGTGGGGCAGAAGCTCCCGGGCCAGTCATTGCGCTGCGGGTCGCTGCGCCCGGGGTCGAGCTGCGAGGACACACCTGGAATGGCCGCCCCCGTCCACGACACGGCGTCGAGCACGCGGCCTTCCACCGAGAGCTGGAGCTTCCGGCTGCCCGCGGTATTCGCCAGGTTGAAGTTGAAGGTGCCGAGCGCCGCGGGCAGCCCGCCGTTGCGGGACACATCCTCACTGCGCGCCAGGACGGCGCGGCTCCCGGCCTTCACGGCCAGGCACAGCGCCGAGTCAAACGTCGAGCGGCCCCCGCCCTCGTTGGACAGGGACACCCCGTTGAGGTCCACGTCACGCAGCGCGAGCACCTCCACCCACTCCCCCGTGGCATCCGCCACCGCCTGGGGGTCCGCCATGAGCTCGGTGAGCACGAGCGAGCCCGCATCGGGCACCCTGCGCGCCCGAGCCCTTCCGGTGGTCCGGTCAATACATCCGTCCTCGAGCGTCCCGGCATCCACGCCGCCATCGGAGGTTCCACCGTCGCCGTCGCCGCCCGGCGTGCCAGCGTCTCCCGCACAGACACGATTCCCGCGGCCGGGTGTCCCCTGGTTGCCGCGCGAGCCATAGGCGGCCGTGGCCGCGCACCATGCGGAGGGCGCGTCATTCTGGACAGCGTCCGCGAGCGGTGCGGACACCTGCGTGGCCACGCCATCCACCGCCAGACCGTAGTCGGCCGCATCGACCACCACGCCCCCCGCCTTCACCTGCAGCCGGCCGCCCGCGTTGCGCAGGTCCATGCTGAAGGTCGCCACGGGCGGAGGAAGCCCTCCGTTGAGGGTGGCATCCGTGCGGCGAGCCAGCACCGCGTACTCCCCCGCCGCGAGCGACAGGCACCCCTCCGCCTTCACGGTCGCCTCACCCGCCTCGGCGACCAGCGTCACGCCGTTGAGGTCCACGGGAGCCGTGGCCCTCAGCTCCACCCACTCCCCCATCGTGTCGTCGCCACGCGGATTGGCCATGACCTCGGTGATGACCAGGTCGCCAGGCGCGGGCGGCAGGACGGGCCTCACCGCGCCAGCGCCCGCGGGCCTGCACGTCGCCACCACGCCCGCGTCCTCCGGGACGCCCGCGTCACCCACGGGGCCACAGGGCGCGTTCGCGGCGCCAGGGCTCCCCTGGAACGCCCCACCGGCCCCCGCGTCGGGCGAGTCACACCAGCGGGCCAGGTCGTCGTTCCCCGCCATGTCCGGCACCAGGCGGCCGTCGTAGATGCGCGACACCCCGCTCTTCGCGGGCGCGGAGAGCGGGACCTCGTCCAACACCCGCGCCCCGCACCGGAGGCCCAGCCGTCCGCCCGAGTTCCCCAGCGCCCCCAGCCCGTCGCCATAGGCATGGTCGACATAGGCATGGTCGACATGCGCGGGCACCGGCCCGTCGCGCACATCGCCCAGCACCACGGAGTCACCCGCCGCCACCGTCAGCTCCTCGAGGACGGCGTAGGCCTTCTCCTGCGAGCCATCCGAGCGCGACGCGTAGAGCGTCAGCCCGTACAGGTCCACGGGCGCGCGCATGGGGTTGTGCAGCTCCACGTACTCCTGCCCCGTGTCCGTCCCCACCGGGTCGTTGAGGTACTCGGTGATGACGACGTCACCGGGCAACAGCCCCGCGCACGCCGCGTCCACGTCTTCGTCCAGGGGCGCCCCACCAC
>NZ_JABXEP010000321.1:0-2604 GCF_013372605.1 Myxococcus sp. AM009 | reverse complement strand
CAGCCCGGTGGAGAGGTCCCCATCATGGTGTGACCGATGGAGGAAAAGGGCGAGATGGCGAACGAGTCCATGCACACAGACGCCGGCCAGTCAGGCGACCTTCAGCTCCCTGAAGAGGGCGCGGGCCTTCCCCCACGAGCCGTCCTTGAAGATGCGCACGCCCTTGCCGCTCCCGCCGCCAATCATCCCTGGAATGGTGGCCTGGAGGGGCTTGGCGCCGGGCGGCTGGTAGACGACGCGGGCCTTCCGGGCGGAGGGCAGGGCGGCGCTGGTGGCGTCCACCAGCAGGTAGATGGTCTCGCCGTCCACGTGGAGCCGCTCGGGGTCCTGGCGGTGGTTGAACTCGGCCAGCAGCTCGCCGTCATCCACGGAGGAGGCCTCGCTGCCGAGCAGGCGGACCTTCACCCGCAGCCAGCTCGCGGCCGGGGCGCCTTCCTGGCTCGCGTAGTCGCGCACGCCCTGGATGACGACGGCGACATCAGCGCCGTTGCCGGGCGCCTTCTTCGCCGCCAGGCGCAGGCCCGTCTGCTTGCTGTTGTCGGTGTCCAGCAGCAGCGTGGTGTTGGCGCAGCGGTTCTTGCACGCGTCTCCAAACGGCACCTTGTCGAAGCGCAGGCGCATGGCGAAGTCACTGCCCTGGGGGCCGATGACGGCGTTGACGATGACGGGACGCTCCCCCTCCGGAGGCGCGGTGTAGCGGAAGGTGGCGCGCTCCTTGGCGGCGAAGGCGGTGCCGGCGAGCAGGGCGCAGAGGAGCAATGGGCGCTTCACGTGGAGACCTCCCAGAGACAAAAGGACCTATTCAAGAGGGAAGGGGGCCGCCGCTTCAAGTCCCGGACGTTAGAGTGGGGCTTTCGACGAGGAGGATTTCGCGATGCGTGAACCGTACGTGCGGCAGCTCAAGCTCGGGCCCATGGACAATTTCGTCTACCTGGTGGGCCCCCGCCACTCGGATGAAGTGGTGGTGGTGGACCCCGCGTGGGACGTGGAGGCCATCGAGCAGGCGGTGAAGCAGGACGGCAAGCGCGTGGTGGGCGCGTTCGTCTCACACTGCCACTTCGACCACATCAACGGCCTGCCGGACCTCTTGTCGAAGTGGGACGTGCCGGTGTTCGCGCAGCGCGAAGAGGTCCAGTTCTCCCCGGAGCTGCGCGAGCTGGGCGGCGCGCTGCGGCCCCTGGGGCCAGGGGACGAGGTGCGCGTGGGGACGGAGACGTTCCAGGCGCTGCACACGCCCGGGCACACGCCGGGCTCGCACTGCCTGCTGGCCGGCGACGCGCTCGTATCCGGGGACACCGTGTTCATCAATGGATGCGGCCGGTGTGACATGAGCGGCGGCGACCCGGAGGAGATGTACCGCTCCCTGTCCCAGGTGCTGGCGAAGGTGCCCGACAGCGCGAAGCTGTATCCGGGGCACGACTATGGCGACGTGCCGGTGACCTCCATGGAGACGGTGCGACAGAAGAACCCGTACTTCGCCTTCGACAGCGTGGACGCCTTCGTCGCGTTCCGCATGCGGCCGCGCAAGTAGCCGCCCGCGCCTCCGGTGTCTGGCGTCCAACGCGCGCTCACACCGGCGACACGTTTACCCCGAGTGCGTGCCTGTCTATTGAATCGCGCCCGGCAGGAGAGGCGTTTTCGCCTGCCGTGTTTCCTCGCAGTCCAGGCGTCGAATCAGGAGCGTTCTCATGTTTCAGGATCAGCTTTCCCCCCAGTCGCAGCAGATGTTCGGTGAGTCGCTGAAGGAGCGGGTCGTCGAAGCCGTTCGCGAGCAGATTGTCTCCACGATTGAGGACCGGCTTGGCCGCGAGGTGCGTGAGCGCGTGGGGGAGGCCATCCGCCACGCGATTTCCGAGCGCGGCGGCGGCATGCCGCAGGGGTACGGGATGATGCCCCAGGGCTACGGGATGCCGGAGCCGGAGCGCATCGCGGACGCGCTTTGCTCCCGCCTGGCTGAGACGCTGCGCGAGCGCATCGCCTCCGTGGTGCACGAGCGCATCCGCGACGGCATCCGCGAGCGGCTGGCCGAGTGCGTGCGCGCGGCGATGATCGAGCAGTGGCAGATGTCCTCCCACGGCTTCGGCGGCCCGGATGCCGAGCGGCTGGCGGAGACGGTGCGCACCCGGCTGCTGGAGTCCCTGCGCGAGCGCATCAACACCGCCGCGCATGACGGCGTGCGCGAGGCCCTGCGCGAGCGGCTGGCGGACACGCTGCGCTCGGTGATGTCGGAGCGCGTGCCCGGCTTCAGCCCCCACGACGCGGAGCGGCTGGCGGACGCCCTCCGCGGGCGCCTGGCCGAGGCCCTCCACGAGGGGCTGGTGTACAGCCTGCGTGAGCGCGTGCGCGAGTCCCTGCGCGAGCGCCTGGCCGACGGGCTCCGCGGCGTCATGACGCGCCAGTGGGGCGGCATGGCGGCCGGCTCGTTCGACCCCGAGCGCATCGCGATGACCCTCCAGGACCGGCTGTCCGAGGGGCTGCGCGAGCGCATCAACTCGGCGGTCCGTGAGCGCGTCCGCGAGGTGCTGCGGGAGCGCATGGGCGAGCTGCTGCGCGGCGCCATGGCCCGTCACCGGGGCACGATGGGCCAGGGCGGGATGATGGGGC
>NZ_JABXEP010000320.1:0-2679 GCF_013372605.1 Myxococcus sp. AM009 | reverse complement strand
TGGAGGAGTTGGGCCGCAAGCTGGAGTCTTCAGGCGTGACGTCGTTGTGGCTGACGGCGGCGCTCTTCGAGCAGATGCAGGCGCGGCAGCCGAAGGCCCTGGCCAGTGTCCGTCAGTTGCTGGCCGGTGGTGACGCGCTGCCAGTGTCGCGCGTGAAGGAGCGGCTGGCCGCGGGCGGTGTGCTCATCAACGGGTACGGCCCGACGGAGAACACGACGTTCTCCAGCACGTACCGGATGGAGAAGCCCGAGGAAGTCGGAGTGTCGGTGTCCATCGGCCGGCCGGTGAGGAACACGGTGGCGTACGTGCTGGACGGTGCAATGCGTCCGGTGCCAGTGGGCGTACCGGGCGAGCTGTACGTGGGCGGAGACGGGTTGGCGGTGGGGTACGTGGGACGCCCGGAGCTGACGGCGGAGCGCTTCGTTCCGAGTCCGTACGGCGAGGGAGCGCGGCTGTACCGCACCGGGGACGTGGTGCGATGGCTGAGGAGCGGGACGTTGGAGTTCCTGGGCCGCGCGGACACGCAGGTGAAGGTGCGCGGCTACCGAATTGAGCTGGGCGAAGTGGAAGCGGCGCTGGCCCAGCACGGTGGCGTCAACGAAGCCGTCGTGGTGGCTCGCGAGGACGGTGGTGACGGTGGTGAAGGCAAGCGACTGGTGGCCTACGTCACGGCCCGAGACGCTGCCTCGCTGGACGCGGGTGCGCTGCGAAGCCACATGAAGCAGCGGCTGCCGGAGTACATGGTGCCGTCGGTGTATGTGCTGCTGGAGTCACTGCCGCTGACGCCCAACGGCAAGGTGGACCGCAAGGCGCTGCCCGCGCCGGTGGCGATGCTGGGCACCCCAGGTCCCGATTATGTGGCGCCGCGCACTCCGACAGAGGAGTTGATCGCTGGGATCTTCTCTCAGGTGCTGGGTGTGGAGCGGGTGGGGGCGAAGGACGACTTCTTCGAGCTGGGCGGACACTCATTGTTGGCAACGCAGGTGGTTTCGCGGATTCGGGGCACTTTCCAAACCGAGCTGCCGCTCCGTGAACTGTTCGAGGCGCCCACGCTGTCGGCCCTGGCCGAGCGGCTTGACCACGCCATTCGCACGGGAGCGTCGGTCACCGCTCCGCCTCTGAAGCCACGAGCGGATGGAAGCCGGGTGTTGCCTCCGTCGTTCGCGCAGCAACGGCTGTGGCTCCTGGATCAGATGGCGCGAGGGAGCGCCTCCTACAATGTGCCGGCCGTCCTTCGGGTAGAGGGGCCGCTCCGCGCCGAGGTGCTCGAGCGGAGCTTCGTGGAACTCGTGCGGCGCCACGAGTCGTTGCGGACGACGTTCAGCGCTCGTGATGGAAAGCCCGTTCAAGTCATCGCAGCCGAGCCGGTGCTGGCCTTCCGAAGCGCGGGGCTGGAGTCATTGGCGGAGGCCGCCCGCACGGCGGAAGTCACTCGTCTGGTCGAACAGGAGGCACACCAGCCGTTCGAGCTCGAACGGGGTCCTTTGCTGCGCGTGACGCTCCTGAAGCTGTCCGAGCATGAGCACGTGCTGATCCTGGTGACACATCACATCGTGTCGGATGGGTGGTCCATGGGCGTCCTCGTGCGGGACGTGACCGCGCTCTATGAGGCGTTCTCGCAGGGGCGTCCCTCACCGCTACCGGAACTGGCAGTGCAGTACCCGGACTACGCGCTGTGGCAACGGGAGTGGCTGAAGGGCGAGGTGCTGGAGTCGCAGCTCGCATACTGGAAGCGGCAACTGGAGGGGGCGCCCCCATCGTTGGAGCTGCCGACGGATAAACCGCGGCCCGCGGTACAGGCCTTCCGAGGAGGTCATCTTGACCAGTCCTGGTCTCTCCCCCTGTGGGAGCGGGTGAAGGCTCTGGCACAGCGTGAAGGCGCAACGCCGTTCATGGTGCTGCTGGCGGCCTTTCAGGTGGTGCTGTCCAAGTACGCGAGGCAGGAGGACGTGTGCGTGGGGTCCCCCATCGCAGGGCGCACGCATGGCGAGACGGAAGGGCTGATCGGCTTCTTCACGAACATGCTGGTGCTACGGACGAAGGTGTCGCCGGCAGCGAGCTTCCGGGAGTTGCTCGCCCAGGTGCGAGAGGTGACGCTCGGCGCGTATGCGCACCAGGACGTGCCGTTCGAGAAGCTGGTGGAGGAGCTTCATCCCGAGCGTGACTTGAGTCGCAGTCCGCTGTTCCAGGTGACGCTGACGCTGCAGAACACGCCCGTGACGGAGGTGAAGCTCGGAGATGGCTTGAGGCTCTCCGGCGTGGAGTCGGAGGGGCGGACCTCGAAGTTCGACCTGTCTCTGGTGATGGAGGAGGTGAAGGACGGCGTCATGGCGATGGTCAACTACGACAGTGACCTGTTCGAGGCCGGGACGATGGACCGGATGCTCGGACACTTGAAGGTGCTGTTGGAGGCCGCCGTCGCTGAGCCGGAGACGCGACTGTGGGAACTGCCGCTGATGGACCGTGAGGAGCAGCAGTTGGTGAAGCTGTGGAGCGGGACGGCTGCGCATTACCCACGGGAGGAGTCGCTGGCGCGGTTGTTCGAGGAGCAAGCGCAGCGGACGCCGGACGCGGTGGCGGTGGAGTACGAGGACGAGCGGCTGACGTACGCGGAGTTGAACCGGCGTGCGAACCAGCTGGCGCACCACCTGAAGGGCATGGGAGTGGGGCCCGAGGTGC
>NZ_JABXEP010000031.1:0-64494 GCF_013372605.1 Myxococcus sp. AM009 | reverse complement strand
CCCCTGCCCTGCCCCCCCGCGAGTACCGGGCGGCTCGCGCGGCCGTCGCGGCGCTGTTCCTCACCAACGGCGCCATCCTGGCCAACCTCCTGCCGCGCTACCCACAGCTCAAGGCCGACCTGGGCCTCAGCAACGCACAATACGGGCTGGCGGTCGCCGCGTTCCCCGGTGGCGCGATGGTGGCGGGGCTTGCCGCCGGAGCGCTCATCCGCCGCTTCCGCTCCTCGCGGGTCGCCGTCGCCGGCACACTGCTGACGAGCCTGGGCGTGCTGGTCGCGGGCCTCGCGTCGTCGTGGTGGGCGCTCGCCGCTTCGCTCTTCTTCGCGGGCGGCATGGACGCCATCACCGACGTGGCGCAGAACTCCCATGGACTGCGGGTGCAGCGGCGCTATGGCCGGTCCATCCTCAACTCCTTCCACGCGATCTGGAGCATCGGCGCGGTGGTCGGCGGACTCATGGGCGGGCTCGCCGCGGGGCTGAACGTGCACCGGGGCCTGCACCTGGGATTCTCCGCCCTGCTCTTCGCCGGGGTGTCCTTGGTGGCGCTGCGCTACACGATTCCCGGCCCCGAGCCCATCCTCACCGTCGAGCCAGAGGCAGCCGCGGCGCACCAGGGCAGCGCTCCCGCGCGGCGTCCGCCGACGGGGCGCGGGCGCATCTGGCTGATGTTCTCCGCGCTGGTCTTGATTGCCGTCGGCGGCATCCTCGTCGAGGACGCGGGCATGACGTGGGCAGCCGTCTACCTCTCCGGGACACTCGGCGCCACGGCCGCGGTCGCTTCGTTCGGGTTCGTCGCCCTCGTGGGCGCGCAGTTCGTGGGCCGGCTGCTGGGCGATGGAATGGTGGACCGGTTCGGGCAGCGCGCGGTCGCTCGGGCGGGCGGCGCCACTACGGCGCTGGGCATGAGCGCTGCGCTGTTGTTCCCCTCCATACCGGGCACCATCGTGGGCTTCGCGCTCGCCGGATTCGGCGTTGCCACGCTGGTTCCCGCCGCCATGCACGGCGCCGACGAGCTGCCCGGCCTGCGCGCGGGAACGGGGCTCACCGTCGTCAGTTGGCTGATGCGTCTGGGGTTCCTCGCGTCGCCCCCGCTCGTCGGGCTCGTCGCCGATACCGTGGGATTGCGCGTGGGTTTGCTTGGGGTGCCGCTCGCGGGGACCATCGTCGTGCTGCTCTCTGGCGTCCTGGCCCCCAGCCGCGCCCCCGCCGCTTCACCGGGCGGCCAAGGCCCCTCGCTTCCGCGGCCCCATTGATGCGACAGGCCGGCCCGGCAGCTGCGCTCGTTGGGTTCACGCGCGACCACCTGCGAGACAGCCGGGCCTTCAAGCGGTGGTACGGCACGTCGCCGCGCGCGGTCCGCCAGCGCCCCGACTGAGCGCTGGCGGTCCTTCGGCTCAGGCCGGACGTTCAATGCGGCCATCCGCGTGCCGGGCGAAGCGCCCTTCCTCTCGCGGATGGACCGGGTCATTGGCCGGCCAGGGCCAGCCGCCAAAGCCGGTGCGCTGGTAGTCCGCGAAGGCCTGCTGAATCTCCTGCCGCGAGTTCATCACGAACGGGCCGTACTGCACGACGGGCTCGCCAATGGGACGGCCCTGCAGCATCAACAACTCCGCCGCGTCCGCGCCGTTCTCCAGCTCCACCGCGACGTCCGCTCGCAGTTCGACACCCTGCGACGGAGGAATGGCACGCCCCGCCACGCGCAGACTGGAGCCGAGGAAGAAGTACAACATCCGGTTGCTGCCAGGGGCCGCCGCCGGCAGCGTCCACCGCGCGCCCGGGGCCAGCTTGAGCGTCCAGATGGCCACGTCCGCCGCGGCATGCGCGGCCCACGACCTGGGCGGCGGCGGTGGCGCCTTCACGTCTCCCAGACTCCCAGCCACCACCGTGACTTCCGTGGCGCGCCCTTCCGCGTCCCGGGTGACGTGCCGGGGGATGACGTGGTTCCACAGCATGGAGAAGTGCGGCTCCACGAGCTTGTTCGCCCGCGGCAGGTTGAGCCAGATTTGAAACAGCTCCACCGGGTTCGGCTGGTCGCGCTGGAGCAGCGGGAACATCTCCGAATGGTTGATGCCCGCGCCCGCGGTGAGCCACTGCACATCCCCGCCGCCGAAGCGCGCCGCCGCCCCCAGGGAATCCGCGTGGTCGAGCAGGCCGCTGCGCACCACCGTGACAGTCTCGAAGCCCCGGTGCGGGTGCTGGGGGAAGCCGGGCACCACGGTGCCGTGATACATGTTCCAGCCGTCCCGCCCGTCGAAGTCCTGGCCCAGGTTGCGGCCCGCCAGCGAGGCGGACGGCCCGAGGCGCTCGTTTCCCACGGGGTACTTGTCGTCGTGGTGGACGCAGAAAAGGAACGGGTCCGGGGTCCGCCACGGCATCCCGAGCGGCTCCACACGAAGGACGGCTTCTGGTTGCTGACGCATCTGCTACGCCTCATCCCTTCCGGAGCCCCATGAAAATTCCCTGGGTCGGGACTCCCTCCGCTGAGCGTAACAGCGAGCCCTCCGCGCCGCTTGCCCCACCGTCCCACGAGGTTCAGGCCCACAGCTCCTGAGCGAGCGTGTCCACCATCGCCACGGCGACCTCGGGCGGGGGCAGCCCGGCCTGGGACACGAGCACGGGATTCACCGGCACGGCGGCCTCCTCGCGCAGGGCCTCCGCGGCCCGCTGCTTCGCCAGCCGGAGCACCTCGCGCTCCCCGTCCGACAGCCGCGCCTGCGCCCAGGCATCAATCTTCCAGGAGAGCTCCGCGTGCCGCGTCTCGTCCTCCGCGATGCGGGCCATGGAGGCGCGCACCTCGTCGTCCTGGGCATGGAGTGACTGGTGCCGCGCCACCAGCGCGCCGAACGTCTCCCGCACACAGCCCTCCACCGCGTTGTCCAGCGCCACCGCGAACAAGGAGCGGGGCGCCGCCGCATCCACCCGCGGGGCCTGGGGCGTCGCGCCATGCCGTCCCGCCAGCCGGGCGCTGACCTCCGTGTGCATGACCTCCTCCAGGGCGCTCATCAGCGCCGCGTCCTGCAGCGCGAGGTCCGCGCCATGCGCCGCCAGCTCCTCCCGGAGCAGCAGGAAGGCCCGGATGGACGCGGCCTCCAGGTGGGCAATGGCGGCGAAGTGCTGGCCCAGCACATCGTCACACGACACCGAACCCCGTGAGCGCAGTCCTTCGGGCCTGCGCCCCACGGCGCAGTTGTCCGTGCCCCGCGCGAGCACGTTGCGCTCCTCCTCCACCACCTCGCCCGTTGACGACACGCGCAGGGCATACTGCGTCAACTCCGTCCCCTCACCACACGCCATGCCCTTGGTACCGACGACGCCGAACGCGCCGTCGCCCAGCGCCTTCACCGCCCCATACTTGAGCCCGTCGCAGCGCACGTTGTAGCCCGCGGCAAAGGCTGTCAGCGCGGCCTCCTGCGTCGTATCAATGGGCCCCAGGAACGACTTCAGCGCCTCCAGCGAGGCGATGGCAGACACCACGTCGCCGCGTGTCGTCGCGACGAAATAGTCGGTGCAGATGAAACCGCAGGCGTCGCGGAAGCCCCTGGCGGGCGCCAACGCCTCGAGCTCTGACAGACATGTCTGGGTCTGGGTCGCCGTCGCGCACGGTGTCCCCGCGGAGGAGAGGGGGTTCGTTGCCATGGGCTGGCCAGCCGCATGGAAGCTCCGCAGCTGCACGAAGTCTGGCGCGACCGCAGGTGACAATCCTGTCACGGACAGCCCACCATTTTCACAAAGAGGCGGCTCATAGCCCGTCAGGTCCACTTCACCATCACATCCGGCAAGTGTCAGGGGTGACAGGAGCGAGGCGCGAAGGGCCCGGGAGAAGAGCAGACGCAAGCGATTCGAATCCATGGGTGCAGGACCTCCTTCGGATGGGAGTCCGCACCTCAGCAATGAAGATGCCAACACCCGCGGGCCTGGGAACAGCGGACAGGCACCGCGAAATCCGGACGTTTCTTGCCTGCCCCGCTCAGAAACCTGAGGGGCATGCGCGCTTGGCTTGCGCGACTTCAAGAACGGCATTCCTGGCTAAATCAGCGACACTGAAACACGAGTCACTGGCGACTCCCTCACAGTGTATGGCCAGGCAACCCGCGCGGTCGCCCAACATGAGCCGCGGGTTTTGTTTTCAGGCAAATGCCTGTGTCACACTGGCGCCGCAAGCATGACGCAGGCAGCGCCTCACCCGGCCCGGTGAACGCGCTCCGAGGATGAGGTGCGGATGTTGTCGTGGTTCGGTATCGCAGTCGCAGTGCTGGCGCAGATGCCCGCCGACGGCGCAGCCCAGGTGAAGAAGGTAGACGGGCTGGTCCCCGCGCTCCGGGAGATGGCCGCGGATCCCCTCGTCATCCAAGCGGTGCGTGAGCAGAACGCCCGCCGCGAATCCCTGGACGCCGTTCAAGCGCAGGACGCCGCCTGGATGGCGACGCCCGCGCTGACGCCTTTCAAGGAACGGCTGCTGAGCAGCGCCTGCTCGCGCGTCCTGAACCGGCACCGGGCGAAGCTGGGGCGCGTCATCGCCGAGGCCTTCGCCATGGACAACCAGGGCGCGCTCGTGGGCGCCACGCGGCGCACGTCCGACTACTGGCAGGGCGACGAGGAGAAGTTCCAGGTGCCCTTCACGCAGGGCCTCCAGCTGCGAGAGAAGCCCTTCTTCGACGAGTCGTCGCAAGCCTTCGTCATCCAGGTCTCCTTCCCGGTCCGTGAGCGCGGACGGACCATTGGCGCGCTCTCCGTCGGCATCTCCCTGCTGGACCTTTGAATCTCCTGCTCGCTCGACATCCCATGCGCTTCCTCGACGGACTGAAGCTTCGCACCCGCCTCATGCTGGCGGTGTTCCTGCTGGTCATTGGGGCCATCGCCCCGCTCAACCTCGTCGGCAACTTCTTCGCGGAGGAGGCGCTGCGGGAGCAGATCCACGCCACCCTGCAAGCGGAAGCGGAGGGGCTGCGGGAGCTGGTGGAGGCGGCGCTCACCGAACGTGAGGGCAACGCGCGCAGCTGGGCCGAAGACTCCATCGTCCGAGGCGCCCTGCTGTTCGACACCTTCGAGAAGAGCGACGCGGTGCTGGCCTCGCTCCAGAAGCGCCACGCCTCCTTCGCGGGGTTGGTGCTCTTCTCCGAGGACGGCCGGGCGCTCTCCGCCAGCGACCCCGCGCTGCTCAAGCGCTTCGCGAAACAGGAGCAGGCGGTCCGCGAGACGGCCTGGTTCAAGAACGCGAAGCAGAACCGGCTGGATGGCCATGGGCTCGAGCAGGTGGACCCCTTCTTCCAGAAGCGCGTGCTGCCCTTCGCGGTACCGGTCATCAGCCCCATCAGCCAGTCGCGCATCGGCATCCTGCTGGCGGCCTATGATTGGGGGCGCATCGGCGCGGAGGTCGAGGATGCGCTGGCGCGCGCGCACGAGCGGGGACAGAAGAGCTTCGCGCTGGAGGTCCTCTCGGCGGAGGGCACGCCCCTGTTCGACTCCCGCGGGGAGAGCGCGCAGCGCGCCACCGACGCGCTCCGGTTCGAGGCCCTGGACGGCAGGACGGAGGTGGACGTGGGGGATGGCTGGCGCTTCGTGGCGACCGTGTCCCCGCAAGAGGCCTACACCCCGCTCGAGCGGGGCTCATCCATTGCCCTCATCCTGACGGCCGTGTCGTTGATTGCGAGCATGCTGGGCTCCTGGTGGCTGGCCCGGAGCGTGACGCGTCCCATCTCCACGCTCAGCGACGTCGTCGGCCGCATCGTGCGCGAAGGCGACCTGACGCAGAAGGTGGAGGTGCCCGCCCGCCAGGACGAGGTCGGCGAGCTGGCCGCGTCCTTCGCCCAGATGATGAGCCACCTGCGAGAGTCCACCGCCAGCCTCCAGCAGGGCACGCGGGTGCTGGGGCAGACGGTGGCCGAGCTGACCAGCGCCTCCGCCCAGCAGGAGCGCAACCTGTCCCGCCAGGCCTCCGCCCTCCAGGAGACCCAGACGACGGCGCAGGAAATCAAGCAGACGTCGCTGATGGCCGCGGACCGCTCCCAGGAGGTGCTCGGCGTCACCGCGCGCGCCCGCGAGGTGGGCACCGCGGGCGAGGCCACCGTCAGCGCCAGCCTCGAGGGCTTCGAACAGTTGAGGGAGCAGGTGGAGCGGATGGCCGGCAGCATCACCGCCCTGGAGGAGCGCACGCGCCAGATTGGCGGCATCACCCAGTCGGTGAAGGACCTGGCGGACCAGTCCAACATGCTGGCGCTCAACGCCGCCATTGAAGCCGCGCGCTCGGGTGAGCACGGCAAGGGCTTTGGCGTGGTGGCCCGGGAGATTCGCAGCCTGGCGGACCAGTCCATCAGCTCCACGGGCCGCGTCCGCGAAATCCTGGAGGACGTCCAGCGCGCCATCCGCGCCACCGCCGCGCTGTCCGAGGAGGGCCAGCGGCGCACCGAGGTCGGCCTGGCCCAGGTGCGCGCCAGCGGTGAGAGCCTCCGCGAGCTGGCGGGCATCATCCAGGACAACGCCAACGCAGCGCAGCAGATCGCCGCCGCGGTGAGCCAGCAGAGCGCGGGCGTCTCCCAAATCTTCACCGCCGTGACGGACCTGTCCCGGATGATGGATGAGACGCTGCAGGGCATGAAGGCCACCCAGACAACCACTCAGACCTTGCGCGACGTGGCGCAGCGCATGGAAGCGGTCGCGAGCACCTATCGCGTCTGACACCCGGTCCCGGGCTGGCCGCGTCTTGTCGAGCCAACAGCGGCCCCTTGCATGACAAACGGCAGGCGCGGGAGCCTCCTGTCAAGCCCCGGGCCTACCACTGGGGGGTTAGGGACAGCCTTTCAGTCGGAGCCTATTGAATGGCCTGACACAGAAACGGACCCGCATGGTTGCCTGACCAGACAGGAAGGAAGCTCGCGTCGATGAACGTCTCCTCCCATGAGTTCCTACTCCAGAACAAAGTCATCGCGGCGCTCAACAGCACCTTGTCCCTCCCCGAGGCGCTCGAATCCGCCCGGGCGCCCCTCCTGGAGCTGACGCCCGCTGACTACGTGGGCTTGTGCCTCATCAACCTGGGTCCCATCGTCGAGTTCCAATGGCTGGTGCCAGGCCACCGGCTGGCCCTGCTGGATGAGTATTCCAAGTGGGTCGACTCCGACTTCGTGCGGGCCCCCATCTTCGCCCAGCCGAATGTGGTCCTCCGGGACTCGGAGATGATTACCCGCAAGGAATTGGAGCGCAGCGCGCTCTACCAGCGCAGCAAGGAGCTGGACCTGAGCCTGGAGCACGTCATGGCGGTGCTCCTGCCCGTGTATCCACGACTCCTGGGCGCCTTCACGCTCTACCGGGACCGCCGGCTGGCTTTCTCGGAGAAGGACGCCGCCTTCCTGACGAGCCTCACGCCCCACCTGCTGAACGCGGTGCGCAACTGCCGTGACATGCAGACGGCCTCCACGGGCTCCCGGCTCCTGGAGGAGCTCTACAGCAGGCCTGACGCCGCGTACGTCGTGGTGGCGCCGCCCTCGCACGAGGTGCTGCGCTCACGCCGGGCCGCCGCGCTGCTGGAGCGGTGGTTCAAGCCCTCGGACCTCCACGCCTCGGGGATTCCGCGCGTCCTCATGGAGCGGCTGGAGGCCCTGACGCGGATGAGTCCAGACGCGCGGCTCCAGAACACGCGCTGGGTCTCCCTCCACGGGGATTCGTACCGCGTGGTGCGGTTCGTCCAGCTCCCCGAATCCGAAGGCCCGCGCCAGTGGGCCCTGATTCTGAACGAGATTCCCTTGTCGATTCCGCTCCCCGAAACCATGCGCGTGCAGCTCACGGCCCGGCAGGTGGACATCGCGCGGGGCATGCTCCGCAACTGGTCCAACGAGCAGATTGCCAGCGAGCTGGGGCTCTCCGAGGACACCGTGAAGACGCACGTGCGCGACATCTTCCGCCGGCTCCAGGTCGACAACAGGACGGACTTCCTCTACCAGGCGGCCCACCTCAACAAGCCCGTCTGAAGCAGCTTCAGAAGCGCGGCAGCTCCAGCAGGTTGTCCGTGAGGATGCCATTGGCCTTCGTGCGCAGGTACGGAGGTCTGGCGTCGATGACGAAGAGCTTCACGTCCCGGGGCCACGTCTGCACGCGGGCGTCTCCCCCCGCCTGGAGCCACTGCACCAGCTCCAGGCGGCTGCCCTCACCCACCTCGGTGCCCTCCTTCCACCGAAAGCGGGCAATGTGCTCGTGAAGCGCGCCTCCTTCGAGACGGATCTGGGTGATGTAGCGCATGAAGACGCCTCCCACTTCGCGGACGACGATTCGGAGGGGAGGATCGCCTTCAAGCGCGGGACTGTCTCTACCACCGGGGAGGTATGCGGCCTTCAGCGCTCGCGGAAGATGCCCGGGTAGATGCACCGCGTGGCGCGGGCGGAGAAAATCACCGCCGCCTGGTCCTCGGGGTCCGTCAGCGTCCGCAGCACCGCTTCCATCTCCGCCACGTGGTCCCCGTCCAGCGCGCCGTGGCTGCGCAGGAAGGTGACGGACTTGCGGATGTTCGGAATCGCGTCGGCCGCAATCAGGCGCTCCACGACGCCGGTCGCGCGCGTCTGGGACAGGTACTCCAGCACATACGCCGTCCCCAGCACCGCCGTCGGCACGCCGGACCGGGAGGTGAAGAAGTTCCAGCCGGTGTAGGCGTCCACCGCGGGGGTGCGCGCCGCGGCCTCCACGCGCGCCTCCGGACACCCCAGGTTCTTCAGGTCCGACAGCAGCCACTTCTCGTGGCCGCGCTCTTCTCCGGCCTTCTGCACCAGCAGCTCCGCCAGGTGCGGGTGCCGGCCCTGCCGCTCGAGCCGGTGGCCCGCCTCCGCCAGCATCGGCGTGCTCCAGCGCGCATAGTGGTAGGTCTGAATCAGGTAGTGGATGTAGCCCTCGGTGTCGATGGTGCCGTCGAAGAGGCGACGGGCGTCGGGCTGCGCGTCCAGCGCGGCCACCAACCCCCGGCCCTCCTGCTCCAGCACCCCCACCCAGTCCACCTGCTTCGGGTTCTGCGCTTGCGTGTTCACGGACGTCTCCTGTTCCCGGGCCGTTCGCGGTCCCCGGCTGCTGTGCGTTGAAGGTGAAGTGAAGGGAAGGAAGCAGCGCCAGCGGCCTCAAGCGGCGCGGCGAAGGGGGTGCTGCGCCAGCGCGTCGAAGCGCGCCAGGGTGCTGGCGGGAATCTCATCCAGCGCGGCGATGAGCGGCAGGGTGAAGCGGCGGAAGCTGGCGTCGTAGAGGGGCTCGGAGATGAAGCGCGCCCCCATCTTCCGGGCGAAGAGCATGGGCGCCCTCGGCACGCGCAAGCCGTCCAGCAGGCCATGCTCCGCGCGCAGCCGCTCCATGGGCGTGTAGTAGGGATTGCTGGGGATGGCGGGCGCCTCCACCGGCTCCGGCACGTCCACGCGCCAGCGCGGGCTCATCCAGCCCCGGTAGGCGGCCACCTGGCAGGACAGCAGCGCGTCCTCGCGCGAGTCCGTGTCCAGGTTCGCGGACGCAAGCCAGTGCGTCACGCCGCGCCGGCGGCTCTCCTCGTAGATGCCCGCGTGCAGCCGGGTGACGGCCTCGGAGTGCCGCCAGCCGTCGAGCACGCAGAAGCGCGACGTCTCCGCGATGACCATCCCCGGGCGGACCACGTCCGACAGGTCCAGCTTCTGCTCCAGCTCCAGCCCCAGCCGTCCGCCAATGGCCTCCGCCACCTCCGGGTTGGGCAGCAGCAGCCGCAGCGTGGCCACCGGGGCCGCGTCCGCGTAGACGACCAGGTGCACGGTGGTGTCCAGCGTGTCGAAACAGCTCACCTCGCGGCGGGACGGCGACGTCCACCCCGTCATCAGCCCCAGCTCTCCGCCGAAGACGGCCCAGCGGACGCGGACCGCGTCGTCGAGCTCGCGTTGGGTGGTGGCAACACGACAGTGCATGGACGTCATGGGTTTCTCCGGGAAGCGAAGCGGGTCCGGCGTCGCGCCGTCCTCGCCCTTTCATTCGCCGCCCAAGCCCCGAGTGCGCGCGGGCCCTGTGCTTTTTGCTCCCCGCGAATCCAGGGCCCGCGGGGTACGACGGGGAGCGTGTCCCAGGACACCGTCCGGGGTGGGCACCGCGAAGAAGCGCTGCGCCAACCCCGGGAATCTGGCGTAAGAAGCCGCGCATGGCGCGGACCCTTGATGGAACCGAAATCAGCCGGGTGATGCGGGCGGAGCTGGCCCAGGACGTCGCGGCGCTTCAGGCCGCCGGCGTGACACCCGGACTCTCCGTGGTGCTGGTGGGCGACAACCCAGCGAGCCAGGCCTACGTCGCGAGCAAGACGCGGGCGTGCGAGGCCCTGGGGATGCGCGGCCAGACGCTGACGCTGCCCGAGGACGTGTCGAAGGAGGAGCTGTTCGCCGTCATCGACCGGCTGAACGCCGACCCGGCCGTACACGGCATCCTGGTGCAGCTGCCGCTGCCGGCCCACCTGCCCTACAAGGCCGTCCTGGAGCACATCCACCCGGCGAAGGACGTGGACGGCTTCCACCCCATGAACGCCGGGTTGGCCTTCGTTGGAGACCCTCGGGCCTTCGTGCCCTGCACCCCCGCCGGCATCATGGAGATGCTCCGGCGTGAGGACATCCCCACCCGGGGCAAGCACGTGGTCATCGTGGGCCGCAGCCTCATCGTCAGCAAGCCGCTGGCGTCGCTGTTGATGGCGCCGGGCCCTGACGCCACCGTCACCCTCACCCACCGCCACACGCCGGACCTCGCGTCCTTCACGCGGCAGGCGGACATCCTCATCGTCGCGGTGGGCAAGCAGAACCTCATCACCGCGGACATGGTGAAGCCGGGCGTCGTCGTCATCGACGTGGGGCAGAACCGCGTCTCCGACGCGAGTTCGCCGCGCGGCTACCGCATGGTGGGGGACGTGGACTTCGATGCCATCCGGCCCATCGCCAGCGCCATCACTCCGGTGCCCGGCGGCGTGGGGCCGATGACCATCACCATGCTGTTGGCGAACACGCTTCAAGCCGCGCGGCAGGCCCGGTAGCCCCAGGCGCGGAGAGGGAAGCGCCAGGGCCTCTCCCAAGGTTCACTGGCGTGGGTGGCATCCCCGCCGCCGACGCACGCGCGCAGGACCTCGGCCGGACGTACCGCTCGGATGACGGCGCTGGCGAGCACTGGCACCCGTCGGCGGCCACGCACCAGAAGGTGGCGGAGGCGCTGACCCGGTTCATCCGGGACGGCGTGCGGCCCTGAGCGGCTCCGTGCGCCGCGCGCCGCCACGCATGACACGAAGAAGTGCCTCCGGCGACGTCGCTCGTCTATCCTCGCGCCATGCCCACCCATGCGACGAAGGCCACCGCCATCAGCGGGAAGGAGACGACCGTTCCGTTGCTCCCCTGCGTCTCGGCTGACGAAACATTGGAGTTCTACCAGGCGCTCGGCTTCGCAGTGACGTACCAGATGACCAAGCCGTACCTGTACCTGGCGCTGCGGTGGAGCAACATCGACCTGCACTTCGGCAGAGGCGCCAAGAGCCTGGACCCGAGCGAGGAGAACTCAGGCGGCTGCCTGGTCATGGTGGACGCGGTGGAGCCCTACCACCGGGCCTTCACGGACGCGCTGCGCGCGAAGTACGGCAAGGTGCTGGCCACGGGCAGGCCCCGCATCACCCGCTTCAAGCCCGGCCAGAGCCGCTTCTCATTGATTGACCCTACCGGCAACAACATCATCTTCATTCAGCGCGATGAGCCGGAGGATTTGGAGTACGGCGGCTCCGCGAAGCTCACGGGCCTGGCGAAGGCCATCGACAACGCGCGCATCCTGCGTGAGTTCAAGAATGACGACAAAGCCGCCGCGCGGGCGCTCGACATCGGGCTCGCCAGACACGAGGCGGAGGCTCCCGTGGAGGACCGGGTTCGCGCCCTGGCCGCCCGCCTGGAGCTGGCGGTTGCCCTCGGGGATGCCACGACGGGACGGGCGCTGAAGCAGCAACTCCAGGCCCTGCCCCTCTCCGAGGACGCGCGGCGCCAATTGTCCGACGAGCTGAAGGCCGCGGAGCGGCTGGAGGAGTGGCTCGCCCAAACCAAACCTCCCGAGCCCGCGCCGTCCAAGCGCACGGGGCCCCCGCGGCGGCCAAGATAGCGGCGAAAGCCGTGGACGAAGCCGTCGCGTCGCGCGTGCCCTCGAGCCTCAATCGACGTCGACGCCCGCATCGGGATTCCCCGAGCCGCCCCTGCCTTCCCTGAACCCCTGCGCCGCCTCCCGGGCCGCGCCCTGAGCCTCCTTCGCGGCCTCCCGGGCGCCCTCCTGAAGCTCCTTCGTCGCCTCCCCCACCTCACGGCCCACCTGTCGGGAGGTCTCCCGCGCGGACTGCTCATCGCAGCCGGTGAACGCCGCGAGCGAAGTCCCCAGGCCCACCAGCGTGAGCCACTTCCAACCCTTGCCTTTCATTGCACGCCTCCCTGGCTCGTGGTGCGTTCGCACCTTCCGCGGGCGAAGATAGTCACGCCCCCGCGGTGCGGCTGCCTGGGGGCCGAGCGCTCCCCTGACGCGCCCAGGCAATGGCATCCACGTCGGCTTGTGCAGGAAAGAACTGTCGGCGCGTCTTCTGGCTGGAAGCGGACAATCCACGGAGCCTAGGCTCTGTCCATGGACCTCATCGTCGAGAACGGCCTCGTGTTCGATGGTCTGGGCAATCCCCCGCGCAAGCTGCATGTGGGCATCCGGGGAAACACCGTCACCACGCTTTCGGAGGCCCCGATTCCGCGCGCCCCGCACACGCGCGTCATCGACGCCACCGGCCACTGGGTGACACCGGGCTTCATCGACTGCCACACGCACTATGACGCGGAGGTGGAGCTGGCGCCCTCGCTGTCGGAGTCCGTGCGACACGGCGTCACCACGGTGCTGATGGGGAGCTGCTCGCTCAGCCTCGCGCTGGGCACGCCCGAGGACCTGGCGGACATGTTCTGCCGCGTGGAGGCCATTCCCTACGAGACAGTCCGAACGCTGCTGGAGGAGCGCAAGACGTGGAACACGCTCGGCGACTACCTGACGCACCTGGAGCAGTTGCCGCTGGGCCCCCATGTCGCGTCCTTCATTGGGCACTCCGCGCTGCGCGCCCACACCATGGGCCTGCACCGCAGCCTGGAGCCCGGCCTGCGTCCACGAGAGGACGAGCTGCGCGCCATGGAGACCCTGGTGCGCGAGGGGCTCGAGCTCGGCTACCTGGGCCTGTCGGTGATGACGCTCAAGTGGGACAAGATGGGCGGCACCCGCGACATCCGCAGCCGCCCCCTGCCGTCCACCTACGCCCGCTGGAGCGAGTACCGCCGCCTGACGCGGCTGCTCCGTGAGCGGGGCCGGGTCTTCCAGGGCGTGCCCAACATCAGCACCAAGGTGAACGTGGTGCTGTTCTTCCTGGAGAGCATCGGGTTGTTCCGCCCGAGCCTCAAGACGACCGTCATCTCCATGATGGACCCGCGCGCCAGCCGCGGCATCCACCGCCTCATCGGCGCGCTCTCCCAGGTGGCCAACCGGCTGCTGGGGGCGGACTTCCGGTGGCAGGCCCTGCCCGAAGTCTTCGACCTCTGGGCGGACGGCATCGACCTGGTCGTCTTCGAGGAGTTCGGCGCGGGCGCCGCCGCCCTCCACCTCCAGGACGCCGCCTCACGCGCCGGGTTGCTGCGAACGCCGGAGTACCGTGAGCGCTTCCGCCGCGAGTGGACGAACCGCTTCCTGCCGCGGGCCTTCCACCGGGACTTCAACGAGTCGCGCATCCTCCAGTGCCCCGACGTCGGCGTGGTGGGCAAGTCCTTCGCTCAGGTGGCGAAGGAGCAGGGGCGTGACGCGGTGGACGTGTTCCTGGACCTCATCTCCACCCACGGCGACGCGCTGCGCTGGTACACGGTGATGGCCAATGACCGGCGCGAGGAGTTGGAGCGCATCTGCCGGCACCCGGACATCCTCATGGGCTTCTCGGATGCGGGGGCGCACCTGCGCAACATGGCGCACTACAACTTCCCCCTGCGGCTGCTGCGGCTGGTGCGCGAGGCGGAGAAGCGCGGCGAGCCCTTCATGAGCGTGGAGCGCGCCGTCCACCGGCTCACCGGGGAGCTGGCCGGCTGGTTCGGCCTGGATGCGGGGGTGCTCGCGGAGGGCCGGCGCGCGGACCTGGTCGTCATCCACCCCGACGGCCTGGACGCGAAGCTCGACGAGGTGGCGGAGGCCCCCATGGAGAACTTCGGTGGCTTCGTCCGGCTGGTCCGCCGCAATGACGCCGCGGTGAAGGCAGTGCTCATCTCCGGGCGCGAAGCCGTGAATGAAGCCGGCGTGTCTCCGGCGCTGGGCCGGGAGCGCGGCTTCGGCGGCGTGCTCCGCGCCCGGGCCTGAGGCCACGGCGCACTGCGTAGGACGGTGAGGCACCGTGCCGCCGCTACTTCCGCCATGCTTTACTCAAACGCGCAGCGCGGAAACCCGATTCAAGACAGGAGCCCATCCAACCATGCTCAAGAGAGCGGCAGTCCTGATGTTGAACTGTGGTGCATTGCTGTCCGGCTGCGGTCCCGACGCAACTGGCGGGAACGCGGAGGTCCTCTCCAATCTGACCGAGGCAGGGTTTCGCGCCGAGGACATCACCGTCGTCGATGACGCCGTCTACGTCGGAGGCGACGCGCATGTGCCGCTCGAGGCCTCCCGGGAGATGCTCCAGCGTGGAGAAGGGAGCCAGGAGCACTACAGGACGACCAACCTCGTCGGCCCCAACGTGACCCTGATTTGCGTCAATGCCACGTCTGCGCTGTCGAGCGTGTCCCGGTTCAGTCAGGGCCTCGACATGGCCCTCGCGAACTACAATGCCCTGGCGCTCAGGTTCAGGTTCGTTCGAGTCACCACCACCACCGGCTGCCTCGCGACCATCAATGCGTCGACCATGCCGGGTACCGGGTACACGTCGGGCTATCCGTCGGGCGGGCTCCCTTATGGGCAGATTCGAATCGGCACCGGGCTGAGCAGCTACAGCGTGGACATGATTGAACATGTCATCACCCACGCGCTTGGCCACACGATTGGCCTCCGCCACACCGACTTCTACAATCGCGGCATCAGCTGTGGCGGCGGCCCCGTCAATGAGGGCCATGGTGGCATTGGTGCCATCCACATCGCCGGGACGCCCACGGTGGCAAACCCAGGCGGGTCCATCATGAACACCTGCATCCCGTCCAGCACGGACGGTGAGTTCTCCACCGGCGACATCATCGCGTTGACCTCCCTTTATTGAGAAGCGACGCGACGCGCCTCTACATGGGGGACGCATCCTCTCCAAGCGGGCCTCCGGGCACTTGCGCCCTCGCGTCGAGTGCGGTGCCCGGAGTCATCGCTGGACGGGAAACGACGTCCGATTTCTTCAAGCGCCGCGGTCACCGCTCGCGCAAGGCTGGCGCCATGACAATGGAATCCACGCACATCAGCGTCCGCATCGCGCGCTCGAGCGCGGACGTGTACGCCTACGCAAGCCAGCCGCGAAACCTCCCAGCCTGGGCGGCCGGCCTCAGCAAATCCGTCCACGAGGCGGACGGTCACTGGGTGGCCGACGCCCCCATGGGCCGGGTCACCGTCGCGTTCGCGCCCGCCAACGCCTTCGGCGTCCTGGACCATGACGTCACGCTTCCGAATGGGGAGACCGTCTACAACCCCGTCCGCGTCATTCCGGATGGAGACCACAGCGAAGTCATCTTCACCCTCCGCCGCCGCGACGGCACGTCCGCCGAAGCGTTCCGTCGGGACGCGGAAGCCGTCGCAGCGGACCTGGAACGACTGAAGGCACTGCTGGAGGGCCAAGGCACGCGCTGAACGCACCGAGGTCCTACAGTGATTCCAGTTGGAAGCGCCCGTCCGACAACCCACGGCGGACGGCGCCCACGGCCCCGGCGTGAGGAGTCGCGACGACCGTCCAAGAACTCGAATAGACGTCGCTGGTGCCCCTGCTTCAGCAAGGGCACTTCCCAACAGATGCCACTCAGCCAGTTGTCGAAACTGTAGGCACCTTCGCCACAAGGTCTCCGGAGACCAATAAGACACCACGGGTCTAAAGACACCCCCTCGATAAAAGGCCACCAGTGGCATCGACGGTGTCCCGCACTCGCAGGATGCCTCCCTCTCCCTACCACCACCTGCTATTCTTCAGTTCCACGGTAATGGGAGGGGTTCTTGGCAATTGCAGGTGCGGGACGCTCACGAATCGAAATCCTCAATCACACCCAGACTGTCGCGAATCTCATGCGGCTCATTACGGAAGCCGAACGTGAACTGCTGCTGGTCAGTCCCTATGTATCCCTCGACAAGCTCCGCGCTCCAGTTCGGGCGATCCAGGGGGCGCTTCACCGCAAAGTACGGGTCGAACTCATCATCCGAGAGAAGGATTTCAGCACGAGGCAAGCAGACCCGTTCGCCGCGAAGGAGATGCAAGAACTCCGCGCTGCGGGGATGCAGGTGCACCTCCTCAAGGACCTCCACGCCAAGGTCTACCTGTCCGAAAAGAATGCGCTCATCACCTCACTCAACTTGCTTGAGTCGTCCATCAACAACAGCATTGAAGTGAGCACATGGCTCTGTGCGGGCACTCCCGAGTATCAACAGCTCGTCGAAGTGCTTCGGACGGACATTCGCCCGACATCGGTGAAGGTCGAGACAGCAGTGCACTCGGCGCGGGCCACCCGAGCGGAAACCGCTCCCGGGAGGACGAAGACAAAAGCGAGTAGGGCCCCTTCTTTCGATGACTTGCCCATATTCGTTGATGACGAAGGTCACTGCATCCGCTGCGGGGACGACGTCGCCTTCAATACGGACAAGCCGTTGTGCACGGACTGCTTTGGTACATGGCGCCGCTTTGGCGACCCGTCCTATCGGGAGGCGTACTGCCACGCCTGCGGGGAGGACGAGGACACGTCGGTTGCCAAGCCGCTCTGCTACGACTGCTTCCGGAACATGTAGCGCGTCCAGCATTCGCGCAGCGGGAGGCGCGGTCCACAGCCGAGTGCAGGTTCCCTCCGAGTCCAAAAAATCGAAATGTCCCAAAGGGAGTGGTCCCCAGCCGCGTCAGGTGGGGACGAACTGGCGACTCGCGGTCGTCCAAGACCACGAGGCCGCCGCGGACGACCAGCGCGCGGTGTGACACGGCCGATGCCACTCCGTGTCACACCGCCAAGCCACTGTATTTTCTTGAATTCACCCGCTCGCCGGGCCACGCGCCCCGGCTCCGCGTTGGTGATTCGGCGCGTCAATTGATGACTGGATTCACCTGGGGAGTGGCCAAACACCGTGCCACCTCGGCTTGCGCCATGCTTTACTCAAGCACGCAGCGCGGAAACCCGATTCAAGACAGGAGCCCATCCAACCATGCTCAAGAGAGCGGCAGTCCTGCTGTTGAACTGTGGCGTATTGCTGTCCGGCTGCGGTCCCGAATCATCTACCGGGAGCGCGGAGGTCCTCTCCAATCTGACCGAGGCAGGGTTTCGCGCCGAGGACATCACCGTCGTCGATGACGCCGTCTACGTCGGAGGCGACGCGCATGTGCCGCTCGAGGCCTCCCGGGAGATGCTCCAGCGTGGCGAAGGGAGCCAGGAGCAATACAGGACAACCAATCTCGTCGGCTCCAGCGTGACCCTGATTTGCGTCAATCCCACGGCTGCGTTCCAGAGCTATGCCCAGCTCAACAAGGGCCTCGACCTGGCCATCGACAACTACAATGCCCTGGGGCTCAGCTTTACCTTTGTTCGGGGCCCGCTCGCCAAATGCGACGCCAACATCGTCGTGACGACCATGACCGGTACCGGTCACTCCACGGGCTTTCCCTCGGGAGGATTGCCCTATGGGTTGATTTCAATTGGCACCGGACTGAACAACTTCAGCCTGGACGTGAATGAGCATGTCATCACCCACGCGCTGGGCCATACCCTGGGCCTCTATCACTCGGACTATTTCAACCCGAGCATCAGTTGTGGCAGCGGAGGTGGCGGCGGCCCCACGGGCGTGGGTGTCATACACATCCCCGGGACGCCCACCGGGGCAACGCCGGGTGGCTCCATCATGAACACCTGCTTCCCGTCCAGCACGAACGGTGAGCTCACGTCCTCCGACATCACCGCGTTGAACTACATGTACTGAGTTGCAGCGGGTCGACGCGCCTGCAAATGAGGCGCATCGGCCCGGACATCCGCATGCTCATTCAGGGGAGAAGCGCCCCTCCGCCCGCTGGAAAAAACGAGGGCCGCGCCCCCTTGGAATGGGCGCGGCCCTCACGTGCGGCATCGAAGAATCGAAGGACTACTCGCAGCTGCCCTGCCGCAGGTACGACAACAGCGAAGCGTCGTCCTCGGAGGCCGGCGCCGCGCCCACCAGGCACTGCCCCTGGGCGACGACCACCTGCGAGGCATTGGCGGAGAGCAGCAGCTCGCCCGTCACCACCTGCAGGCCCCCCTTGAAGCCCGTGGCGCTGTTGGCGGGCGCGGCGCGCAGGCTCGGCCCTCCGTCGCCCCCGCTGAGACGCAGCCGATAGGTCGCGTCCTCATACGCCGCGGGAATCTCCGACGCGGGCTCCGCTTTCAGGGGCGCCAGGTAGAAGCGCGTCACCAGGTCGAACTCCGGCTGCACCTTCAGCAGCGGCGTGCCATCCGCCCCGCGCGTCAGCGTCACGTCGAAGTGCCGGCCGGACTGCGCGTTGAGGTCCAGCTCGAAGAGCTTGTCGCTCCCCAGGCTCACGTGGGTCTGCGCGTCACCAACGCCCAGGTTCTTCACCACGACGTCCGTCTGGTTCTCCGTCGCCTCGACGGAGTACGAGATGCCGGCCAGGGACACCGTCCAGTCCTTGCCCTGCAGCGACGGCGCCAGGCCCGTGTACGGAAGGCGAACCTCCGTGGTGTTCAGGTCCAGCGAGAAGCGCGCGCGCTTCGCCTGGCCGTCCACCTCGAACGCCACGAGCGGCTCGGCCCGCGCGGAGGAGAACGCGAAGGTGCTTCCCTCCAGCGCCAGCTCCAGCCGCAGCGCGTCCAGGATGGAGGCGCTGACAATCCAGTGCGCCTCGCCCTCCTGCGTCGCCTTGAGCTCGACCTGCCCCACCATCACCGTCGGCAGGAACCCGGCCGACTCGGCGTCGAGCTGCTCCACCGCGCCCTTCAAGCCCCCCAGGTCCACCACCAGCGAGACGGCCTTCGGCAGGAAGCGCAGCGCCAGCGGCTCCGCGCGATTCGCGCCGATGAGCAGCTCCAGCTCCAGAGAGTCATCCCCCTGGCTCGTCGCGCGAATGCGCAGCTGTGCGTCCTCCACGAAGCGGACACAGTCCGCGTCCGCAACCTCGCTGCCGTCCGTGCAGACCTGCTCGCCCTTCAAGCGGAAGACGGTGGCGTTGCCCTCCGTGGACTCCACGTTGGCCTCGGTGAAGACGCGCTCGCGCAGGAACCGCTCCAGCGCGTCCGCCTGCGTGTCCACCTCATCCGCGTCGAACATGGCGGACAGCGCCGCGCCCTCCTCACCCGCTGGCAGCTCCGGGAGCGGCACGCCCTCGAAGCCCGCACCGAACAGCGCCATCGCGTCACCCAGGCCATTGAGCGTCGACAGACCGCTCACGGTCTTCATGCTGCTGCTGACCCCCCGCAGCGTCTCCGCCGACCGGGAGGCGGCGATGTCGGCGACCTTCTTCGCGTCGGGAGCTTCATCGGAATCACAACCCGTCGCGACGAAGGCAACAGCCGCGACCGCGGCGAGCCAGGACCTGGAGTTTTGCATGGGGCGTTGCTCCTTGGGGTGGGTAGACAGTGCCCCCCGCCTCAGCAACGTCCGCGCCAACCCAGGCTCCAGGTATTTCCAAGGGTTTCCGACACACCCCGGGCCTCAAAGCCGGGGTTGCCATGACATCCCTGTCATGACGGGCCGTTCGGCGCCGGGGAGATGCTTGCGCGGTGAGGGGGATTCCTCCCAGTCGCCGTCTCCCCTGAGGGCCGCGATGCAGGCGTCCCGTTGCTCCAGCACCGGATGGAAATTCCTCCGTCCGGCGATCTGGAGCACGACATGTTCGAATGGAGTACGCACAGGCGGCGTGCCGGGTGGGGCGCGTTGTCGCTGACGCTGGCCCTTGGCACGGGCTGCGGGGGCGGCATGACAGAGCCGACCACGCCCCCACCGGAAGCCCCCGAGCCCGGGCTCGCCGTGGAGCTCGCGGGTGACTTCGTGGCCATCCCCCGGGAGCTGAGCAAGGAGCAGCGGCACCACGTCGACCAGAAGCTGGGCGGCGTGGTGGAGGACGCGGGCAAGAGCTTCTATCTGGCCATCCGTCGCAGCGAGCTGCGCCAGCGCTGGTTCCTCACGGCGTTCGCCAAGCAGTACCACCCCGGAGGCGTGGGCAACCGCGCGGGCGAAGTGCTGGGCAGCCGGGTGGTGAGCTTCGAGGAGCAGAACGGCAAGCTCTTCGTCTTCGACGTCGACAAGCGCAAGGTGATGAGTGACGTGTTCGACCCGCAGATCCTGGTCGAGGCGTATCCCATCGTCACCGACTACCGCCCGTTCAACCGGCTGCCCGGCGCGAGCCAGTACGTGCTCATCGACCCCACGGCAGGCCTCAACCGCTACGGCGTCGTCGGCGACAGGGTCGGGCAGAGTGGCGTCCACCTCCAGGTGGAGCTGAGCTTCGCGCAGCGCTTCCGGCGGCTCGCCGACGGGGTCGCCTACGAGCAGGTCTTCACCGGCTACGCCGACCTCCCCTGGGAGTGGGCGTCCTACTACGGCGAGGACAATGCCTTCCGGACCGCGGGGACGCTGGCCATCTCCCTTCGCAAATACAAGGAGGGGCAGGGCTACACCCCCACCCCGTTGCCGCCCCGGGAGCTCTACTTCCGCAGCGACAGGCGGCTCGTGCCCAACACGACCGCGGAGCAGTTCGAACAGGTGGCCCTGAAGTGGAACATCCACCCCGGCATGAAGCCCATCCGCTGGCACATCATGGACACCGTGCTCGCGGCGCAGCAGGACCCTCGCCTGCAGCCGTATGACGTCGTGGGCGCGATGAAGCGCGGCATCGAAGGATGGAACGCCGCGTTTGGCTTCCCCGTGTTCGAGGCGGTGGTCGGCGGAGGCATTCAGGACTTCGCCGACGACGACCGCAACGTCGTCATCTTCGACTCGGACGAGCTGATGCCCATGGCCTTCGCGAACTGGCGCAGCAATCCCATCACCGGTGAGATTCGAGGGGCCAGCGTCTACCACTCGGTGAGCTGGCTGCTGTTCGCTGTGGAGGCCTTCGCGGAGGAGGCCCCGCTCACCGAGCGCGTCGCCGAGTTGGCCACCGCGCCCCCCGCGCCGAGGCTCCGGCTGTCCTGGTCCGGCCTTGAAGGCACCGCGCCTTGTGAGCTGAGCGCATCGGACCCACGCCAGGTGCGCGCCCGACTCCAGGCCTCGGCCCACCCTAGGCTCGCGGCGCTCACCCAGAAGCAGAAGGTGGAGGCGCACATCACGCACGTCATGCTCCACGAGGTGGGGCACACGCTGGGACTGCGCCACAACTTCTCCGGTTCGCGCGTCAACGACGGCAGCCCCAACAGCCTCGTCTCCACCTCGGTGATGGACTACCTGCTCGACGAGGACCGGGCCCTCATGGATGCCCCGGGCGTCTACGACGTGCGCGCCGTCCGCTACCTCTATGGCCTGTCATCCGAGCTGCCCGCGACGGACGCCTTCTGCTCGGATGACGACCGCCGCGTCGACCCGTACTGCGCCACGTATGACCGCTTCGGTGATTCCCTCATGCTGCATCATGGCCCCGTGTTCCAAGGGCACCAGGACGCCCTGCTGACCAGCCCCCATCCCTGGCCCCGCCTGCAGTTCTACTTCGACTACGTGTCCTCGCCGTACCTGGGGTTCCTGCGCCTCACCGACCCGGCAAGCCAGGCCACGGCCTACGCGCTGGCCATGCAGAAGCTCCGGCCGCCGCTCGTGATTCCCCCGGGCGCCCGGCCGGACTACGCGGCCCGCGCGGACGAGCTCACCCGGCGCATCTTCCAGCGGCTGTACCTGGACCCTGCGTCGAGCCGGGGCAGCTTCACCAGCGACCCGCCGCCATCCCCCGCGCTGCTGACGCCCATGCTGGCGGACATCGAGGCCATCGTGCTCAACACGGACGGCGTGCGCAGCCACGCGGCGCGCCGCACCCTGGTGGACGTCCTCAAGGCCCAGCAGTCGCTCGGCGCGTACCTGCTGCTGCGCGAGCTGCGCGACTCGCTCAACGCCAGCCTGCCCTCGCTGCCTCCTGAAGAGCAGGTGCTGACCGAGGACCTGGTGACGCGCATCTCGGTCGCCCTGGCGCCCTACTACCGCTGAGAGGAGCGTGAACCTCCGGGCCCGTGCCTCGCGTGTTCGAGGCATGGGCCCGGAGGACGCAAATGCCGCGTGCCCACTCGCCTGGGCGCAAAAATTTCGCGCCCCGACTCCAGCCGCTCAAGCGGCGTGAAAATTCATACGCGCTCGCGAGATGAGACTGGCCGTATGCACAACCGCTGCTACGGTGTTCCGCGTGTCCTCGGCCTCCCGCACACTCCTGGCAGTGGCCCTGGGGCTGACCCTGGGCGCGGCCATTGGCATCGGCGGCTACACCTTCGCGTACGCGAAGGGCTCGGCCTACTTGCAGGACGACCCAGCCGCCTGCGCCAACTGCCACATCATGACCGAACAGTACGATGGCTGGAGCAAGAGCAGCCACCACGCGGTGGCCACCTGCAACGACTGCCACACGCCGTCAGGACTGGTTCCCAAGTACCTCAACAAGGCGAGCAACGGCTTCTGGCACTCCTTCTACTTCACCACCGGCACCTTCCCCGACCCCATCCGCATCCGCCCGCACAACCGGATGGTCACGGAGAACGCCTGCCGGAAGTGCCACGCCAGCCTCGTGGAGAGCATCGAAACGCCCCACGGCGACTCGCTGCAGTGCCTCACCTGCCACAACTCCGTGGGGCACCCCGAAGGCTCCGGGAACCCCGAACTCATCCGTCAGGAGGTTGAACGATGACCGAGCCCGAGAAGCAACGGCGCTTCAGCGGCGTCAAGCTGGTGATTGCCGTGGCGGTGGCGGCCGCCCTGGCCGCCGCTGGCGTCACCGCGCTCCTGGTCAACATCATGGAGCGCAAGCAGGAGGCGAAGAATCCCTTCTACCGGGTGGTGGAGTTGGACGACACCATCGCCGACCCGGAGGTGTGGGGGCGGAACTTCCCGCTGCAGTACGACAGCTACAAGCGCACGGTGGACCAGCAGCGCACCCGCTACGGCGGAAGTGAAGCCGTGGCGCGCACGCCTTCCCAGGCGGACCCACGCAGCGTCGTCGCGCAGAGCCGGCTCGAGGAGGATCCGCGGCTGGTGACGATGTGGAGCGGCTACGCCTTCGCCACCGACTTCCGCGAGGAGCGCGGCCACGCGCACATGCTGGAGGACCAGGTCTACACCGAGCGCCAGCACGTGACGCAGCAGCCGGGCACCTGCATCCACTGCCACGCCAGCGTGTACGTGCCCTACAAGAAGCTCGGTGACGGCGACCTCATCAAGGGCTTCGAGAAGATGAACCAGATGCCCTTCATGGAGGCGCGCAAGCAGGTGGAGCACCCTGTCTCATGCATCGACTGCCACGACCCCACCACGATGCAGCTGCGCGTGACGAGGCCTGGCTTCATCGAGGGCATCGCCGCGCTCAAGGCCAGCCAGGGCGTTCCCAACTTCCGGGTGAATCAGGACGCGACGCGCCAGGAGCTGCGCACGTACGTGTGCGGGCAGTGCCACGTCGAGTACTACTTCAAGGGCAAGGAGAAGCGCCTCACGTACCCCTGGGCCAAGGGCATCAACATCGATCAGATCATGGCCTACTACGACGAGGACGGGCACTCTGACTGGACGCACGCGCTCACGGGCGCCAAGGTGCTGAAGGCGCAGCACCCCGAGTTCGAGCTGTACAACCAGGGCATCCACGCCAAGAGCGGCGTGGCCTGCGCGGACTGCCACATGCCCTTCATGCGTGAGGGGGCGATGAAGGTCAGCGACCACCACGTGCGCAGCCCGCTGCTGAACATCAACCGCGCCTGTCAGACGTGCCACAAGTGGAGCGAGGCGGAGCT
The DNA here is from genome assembly GCF_013372605.1 of Myxococcus sp. AM009. Classification (NCBI taxonomy): domain Bacteria; kingdom Pseudomonadati; phylum Myxococcota; class Myxococcia; order Myxococcales; family Myxococcaceae; genus Myxococcus; species Myxococcus sp. AM009. Next base: position 40,402 of record NZ_JABXEP010000031.1, on the reverse strand, counting down.
GCTCCAGCGCGCGGAGACCATCCAGACGCGCACCTTCGAGACGCGGAACATCGCCATGGACGCGCTGGTGGACCTCATCCATGACCTCGAGTCCGCGCGGAAGGCGGGCCTGCCCGAGGAGGCGCTCGCCAAGGCGCGCGACCTGCAGAAGCGCGCCCAGTTCTACCTGGACTTCGTGGAGGCGGAGAACTCCATGGGCTTCCACGCGGACCAGGAAGCGGTGCGCATCCTGAGCAACTCCATCAACTTCTCGCGCCTGGGTCAGAACGCGCTGCGTCCCGGTGGCGGCGCCTCCACCAGCCCCACCACGCGGCCCCAGGGCGCTCCGGCGCCCGTGTCCACGGCTGGCGCCGGTGAGACGCAGCAAGGCTTGAAGTAGGCACGGCGAGCGGAAGCGAGCGGTGCCCGCTTCCGCCCTCCACCGAAGGTGCTACTCGGCGCGGACCCAGTACTGGGTGCGCCCCAGCAGCGACATGCCGACGTAGCCGCGGACCTTCAGCTTCTTGCCGCCATCCTCGACGGCGACCTTGCACTTGTAGGTCTTGCCATTCGCGGGGTCGAGGATCTTCCCGCCGGACCACTCGTCATCATCCTTCTCCAGGTCGCGAAGGATGGTCATCCCGATGATGGGCTGGTTCTTCAGCGAGCCCTCGCACTTGTCGCAGAGCGGGTTCTGCTCTTCCTTGGGCTCGCGGAAGAGCTTCTCGATCTTCCCGTACAGCTTGCCGTTCTCCTCGTAGATGGCGATGACGGACTTGGGCTTCTTCGTCTCGTCATCGATGGTCGTCCACCGGCCGACGGCGGCATTGGGCGCGGCGGGGGCCTTGTCCTCGGCGACGGCGTTCGACGCCAGCAGCAGCGTCAGTGAAGCGAGTCCAAACCAACGGGTTGCGTTCATGTCTTGGTGTCCTTCCGCGCGGGGGCTCACGCAGGAGGCACCATGCGTACAAGCCCCGCATCACTTCGCTTGTACTCCACCGCCGTGCCGGCACTCAAACGTGCCGCCTCGCGTCATGGTGTCTCATCGCGGTGTTATCGAAGGCGACCGGGCGCTCCAAGGCCCGAGCGCGCGGAGGAAAGCGGGTCTCTCCCGCGTTGCGCCGGGTGGCGCCAGCGTGTACCCCCCTCGAGGCGCCGTGTCCTCGCGGTGTCCGATTCTGGAGGCTCCGCCTGACGCTCGCCACCACCGCCCGCCCCCGCGTCCTCGTGCTCGCCGATGGCGTCGCGCGCTCCCGGGCTCACGACCTGGCGCTCGTGCTCGGCGGCGCGCTGCTCACGGCGGGGCTCGCGCAAGTCTCCATTTCAGTGCCGGGCTCGCCCGTTCCCATCACCGGTCAGTCCCTGGGCGTCATCGTCGCTGCCGCGGCGCTCGGCCCCGCGCGAGGCCTGGCCGCGCAGGTGCTGTATCTCCTGATGGGCGCGGCGGGTCTGCCGTTCTTCGCGGAGGGCGCCAGCGGCCTGGAACGCATCCAGGGCGCAACCGGGGGCTACCTGGTCGGCTTCGTCCCAGCGGCCTTCCTGGTGGGGCTGGCGGCCCAACGTGGCCTTGACCGGCGTCCGTGGACCGCGCTGCCGCTCTTTGTCGTGGGCCAACTGGCCGTCTTCGCCGTCGGCCTGCCCTGGCTCGTCCTGTCCGCCCGGCTCGGCGTGGCCAAGGCCCTTGGCGCCGGCTTCATGCCCTTCCTTCCTGGCGGGCTCCTCAAGGCCGCCATCGCCGCCGTGCTGCTGCCCCTCGCGTGGCGGCTGGTGGGGCCACGCAAGGAGTGACTCCTCCACGTCGGTCCCGTGCTTCGCCACCGCCGGAGGCCCGCGGCGCCCGCGATGGTGAATGAGGGACGTGCCGATGTTCTCGATGAGGACGTCCACCTGGTACAGCAGGTGGGTCACCCGCAGGTCGCTGCCCACGCGGACCACCGACGTCGCGGAAGTCGGCGAGGGCGCGAAGAGCTCCACCGTCAGGTTGGAGGAGCTGCCGTACCCCGCAGACGAGAAGCCGGAGATGCCCAGGTCGGCGCTCGCCACGCCCCAGCCTTCGCAGGGAGTGCCCGGGGCGGCCGCCTCGCCATTCGTGGGCAGGTAGCGCAATCGAGAGTGCGCCGAGCATCGCCGCGTTCATCAACCACCGTGAATCCATGGGGAGTCGCATCCAGCATCTCCTGAGCCCGGGGATGGGCGTGCGGAGCAGCTGCGGTCCGGTGTGCCGCCGCGATGCCAGTCCTGGAGGCCCATGAGCACGAGCCCATCCCACGGTGGGGAGCCCGTGGTCACAAGGGCTTGGAACGCGCGGAGCCTGAACGGCCCCAGCGCCACAACGCCAGGAGCATGAGCAGCGCCGCGGCGATGACCAGCGCCCCGGCCAGTCCAGCCATCGGCGCCCCCTCCTCGCGAGGCATCGCGGCCACCAGCGCGGCGTCGCCGAGCACCACCAGCCCTGCCCAGGCCGCCGGTGGCAGCCCCGCGTCGATGGCCTCGAGCTGCGCGGCCCGCAGCGCCGCGGAGACACTCAAACCCGTGGCCAGGTGCCGGTAGAAGTCTTCCACCAGGTCCGCCGCTTCCTCGTCGCGCAACGGCCACAAGCTGGCCACCACCGCGCTCGAACCCGCCTCGAAGAAGGCCCGCGCGAGGCTCAGCACACCCTCACCCGGCAGCACCGCTCCGGAGGCGCTGCGGCACGCGGACAGCACCACCAGCGCGCCGTCGAGACGCAACTGGGTGATTTCGCGCGGCTGGAGGATGCCGTCCTCGTCGTCCGCCCCCGGGTTGAGCACCAACGCGGAGCGCTCCGGGGCCTCTGCGTCCACCACGGCGTGCGCCGCCAGGTGCAGCACCCGGACCCTCGACAGGTCCGCGCGCTTGAGCGCGCGCTCCGAGGCCTCCGTGCCCACCAACAGCCGGGGGACGACGTGGGTGTCTCGCAGCTCCTTCGCCACCCCGAGCCCTTCGCGACGGGCCTCGGGCAGCGCGCCGAGCCGCGCGGCCTCCTCGAAGATTCCAGTCCGAACGCGCGCCGCCGACCGCGACACACCCTGGCCCAGGACCCACTCGGGGTCCGCCAGCACCAGCGCCTCACCGACAGGCCTGAACGGGGACTCCCCGTGCCAGTGCCGCCACAAGCTCGCCGAGGGCACCAGGGCCAGTTCGTAGCGAGCGACCAGTGGCGGCCCGTCCCGACGCTCCCGCAGCGCGGCGAAGGGGAGGTCATGCAGCGGCCCATCCGGAACCAACAGCAGCCGCCGAACCGTGGGGGGCAGCCCCGCGAGCGCCGGCCCGAGCAGCTGCGCGTGAAGCGCCACCGCCGCGCCGCGCTCGGAGCCATCCCTGCGCTCGATGAGCCCGGAGAACAGCGTGGCCGCCGCCGCGAGCCGCGTGCGCTCGGGGATGCGATGGACGTGGGTTCCCCCCCGTGTCGCCACGAACAGCCACGCACCACCCGCCGACGTTCCAGTGAGGTCCTCATCGTCCCCCACGAGGAAGACCAGCAGCGCCTCGTCCTCCGCCAGCCCCTGCTCCACGGCCGCCAGCGAGGCGAACTCCCGCGCGCCGTGGCGAGGCGCCGGGCGCAGGTCCCGCTCGCGGCGCTCCAGCTCCTGGAGTTCCTTCAGGGCCGCCTCGCGTCCATCGCTCGCGAGCGACGGGTCCAAGAGCTGGCGTTGGACCGCCACCAGCCGCGATTGCACCTCGCTCCGCTGCGCCCGGCGCTCGGGCGTGTCCCCGGAGTCCGCGAGTGCTCGCGAGGCGACCAGGGCATCGAGCAGCGTCCTCGCCCGGAGCCGCTCGCTCACGGCGAAGGCCCGCGACACAGCCTCCCGGAAGGGGAGCGTGGCGGGCTTGCCCGTCGCCCCGCCAGCCTCCAACGTCCAGCCAGCGAGCCGCTGGTAGTCACGAGCCCACGTGGCGAACAGCTCCGCCTGGCTGGAGGCATCGGTTGGCGTCTGGCGCAGGGACTCCAGCGCGTCCAGGGCGCGCTCGGCATGCGCCAGTGCCTGGGGCAAGGGCTGTGTCCGATACGCCACCGTGCCGCGGCCTCGAAGGGCCAGCGCCAGGAACAGCGGGTCGTCTCCTCCGGAGGCCAGTCGCAGCGACGCCTCCGAGTCCTGAATGGCTCCGGCCGGGTCCACGTCTGCCCGCCGCTCCGCGCGCGTCCAGAGACACGCCAGCCGCCGCTCGTTTGAATCCAGCGACTCCGCGAGCGCCATGCAGCGCTCCAGGAGCGCGTCCGCCTCACGGCGCTCCTCGGGGGTGCCTCCCAACAGGTCCGCCGTGAGACGCACCGCCCGGGCCTCCAGCGTGGGGTTCCCCGCCCGCTCCGCGGCGGCCAGGGCCTGCCGCGCCAACGCCAACGCTCGCGTCCGGTCCGCCGGCACGTGGTCCCGCTCGAGCCGCCGCAGCGCGACGTTGGCGAGCGAGAAGCGCGCATGCGCTTCCAGGAAGAGGTCGCCAGTGCTCCGGGTCAACTCCACCAACCGGGCATTGACGTCCGAGGCCTCCTCCAACTGGCCCAGCCGCTCGCTCACCGTGCTCATGACGGACAGGTACTGCTTCTTCAGCCCTTCCGCGCCGTCCGGGAAGACGAGCGGCTCGGCGCGCTTGAGCACACGGAAGGCCCGGCCCAGGTCGAGCGCCACCTCGTAGAGCTGGCTGGCCTCGACGATGAGCGCGCGGGCGTGGAGCGCTGGCCGGCCGGAGGCGCTCGCCACCTCCACCACGCGCCGCGTCCAATCCCAGGACTCCTGGGTGCGCCCTTGCGCCAGGAGGATGGCGCGCAGGTTGATGGCCGCCAGCACCTCACCCTCCGCATCCTGGAGCCGGCGGAACGTCTGCGCCGCGCGGAGATAGGGACCTTCCGCCGCCTTGCTGCTGGACAGCATCCCGACATGCCCGAGCACGAGCGACAGCCAGCCGTGGTCGGGGTGACGCTCCACCAGGGACGTCAGCTCGCGCACGACAGCGTCACGAGCGGAAGCGACCTGGGCACATTGGTAGAAGCACATCGCCGCCTCCCGGCCCTCTGGCCGCGCGGCGAAGCGCTCCCGGCACGACTCGAGCAAGGGAGGCTGGGGAGGGCCTGGCGCCGCGGAGGAGGCCAGGCCCGGACACACCGAGAGAATGGCCCCCAGCAGGAAGGTGAGGAGCCTCCTGTTGCTTCTTTCGGACCGGTGCGTCCGGAGCGACACGTCAGCGGGTGGGCGGCGGCGGCGGCGGCGGGTCGACGGGCTCGCACTTGAGCGTCACGGGCCCCGGGGGAGGAGGCGGTGGCCTGGGCATCGCCAGCTCGAAGTAGCAGTTCTGGGGCCAGGTCCAGGAGTCCGGATCCACAACGGACCAGCGCTCCACCGTCACCACCGCCAGGGAGACGGTCTCCCCGCTCACCGTGGCGATGGCGCGCGCGAACAGCGGGTCCGCGGTGCGTGCCACGTAGCTCAGGCGCAGGGGCGCATCCGGGTCCACCACGCCCGTGGTCTGCGCGACGACGGCACCCGAGGGGTCGACGAGTTGGAGCGTCATGGACTGGCTCGCGCCGGTGCGAACGCCCGCCTCCATCACCGAGGCCACCACCTGGTCTCCCGCCTCGCCGTGGCTGGCATCCGTCTTCACCGCGCGGGTGACGGGGGCCGGCTGACTCCACGCCTGCCCGGCCCCACCGGCCACTCCCATCAGGAGCGCCACCAGTCCCGCGCGCATCCACTGTCGTGTCTTCATGCCCAGCTCCGCTTTCATGAGGCCCTCCATGGGCTCCGGACCGCCCGTTTCACTCCAGCCGGTTGACGAACGTGGCGCCGCGAAGCACCTGCCCGTCCGGCAACCGCGCTTCCACCTGCCACAGCAACGTCGTTCCCGGCTTCACCGGTGCCAGCACCTCGGAAGGCACCCGGTACTCACGCGCCTCCAGCGAGTCCACGCGGTGAACCCAGCCCAGGTCCTCCGTGGACAGCCGCACCGACCAGCGGGTTCCCTCGGGACCGCCGCTCCAGCGCAGCACACAGGCGTCGCGCCTGAGAGGCACCGCCTCTGGCACCTGGGAGACGACCGCCGCCGTGTCGCCGCCACGCAGCAGCGGCTGCTCCGGTTCTTCCCGCATCACCACGCCCACCACGATGAGGGCCAGGGCCGCGGTCGCCGCCACACCCCACAGGGGCTGGCTCCATGCGAAGCGGAACCGGCGCTTCTGCCGCGCTTCATCATCGCCGCGCCGGGTGCGTGGACGGTCCACCCGGGGCGCCACGGGAGGCACGGCCTCCGCGGCGGAGCGCGTCAGTTCGTTCGCGAGCCGCCAGGCCGCCGCCCAGGCCGGGTCCTCCGCCACACGCTCGATGACCGCGCGGCGCTCTTCGGCCGGTAGCTCGCCGCTCACCGCGCGCCAGATGAGGTCCGCATCCACCGGCGCCTCCGCGCGCTCCACCGGGTCCTCGGCACGCACGGCGGCGCGCAGACGCTCGACGGTGGCGTCATCGGGCTTCGTCTCGTCGCGTCCTCGCTCGCTCACGGCTCGAATCCCTTCGCGGAGAGGCACAGGCGCAGCGCGGCCAGGCCCCGGTAGATGAGGTTCTCGGTGCGCTTGTCGTCCCAGCCCAACAGCCGCGCGGACTCCGGCACGCTGTGGCCCTGCAGGTACAGCGTCACCGCCAGCCGGCGGTCCTGGACCAGCTTGCGCAGACAGTCGCGCACGGCCTGGGCAATCTGGGAGCCTCCCGCGGCCTTCTCCGGGTCGCCCGATGCCACCGGCGGCTCGGACAGCGACTCCACCACTTCCAGCTGGACCTCACGGCGGCGCGACACGTTGCGCAGCTCGTCCACCAGCGCGGTGTAGGCGACGCGGTACAAGTAGGCGGAGGTCAACCGGCTGCGGTCGGGCTCGCGCCGTTGCAACTCCATGACGCGCATCATCGCCGTCTGCACCAGGTCATCACGGCGATCGGCCATGTGGGGCGGACACACCCGGGCCACTGCACGGGCCAGGTCCTCGCGCAGCTGCTCCAGCACCTCCGAGGGGCGAGAGACCATGGCCTGTGCCGGCCTGTGCCGTGGCTCCACGTGAAAGTTCCTCCGAGGTGCATTCATGGTCATCGAAAGGTCCCTCCCGCGGCAAGCGTGGTGGCGGATTCGACGCGTATTCCGGGAGCCTGGACGACTACGGCAGGGCTGCATCCCAGACGAGGATGTGCGACCGCGTGTCGGCGTCGGTGAGGCGCAGCTGGCGCCCGGCGGAGTCGGTTTCCCAGGTGTGCGTGGCTAGATCGTGTGCGCCTTGCCACCTGAACGGGGGACGGCATTTTTCCCCCTCATGTCCGTGCGCTGCATTCCGGCGCTTCAAGGGTCAGCGCTTGACCCGAAGCACCTGGAAGCCCACGCCCGCGCTCCCGAAGCCGCTCGCATCCTCCACGCGCACCACCAGCTCCCCGGATGGCAGCGCGCCCCAGACGTCCGCGCGCGTCAGGTCCGCGCCGCTCATCCGCTCGTACCGACGTGACTCCTGCCACGTCACGCCGTCCGCGCTGATGAAGAGCCGCGCGAACACGTCACCGGACGCATGGACGTCCCCAGCGACAGACCAGGCCGTGCCCATCACCCAGCCCCCTCCGGGCACCGCGGTGAGCGAGTACGCCGGCCCCGGCAGCTCCAGCAGCGAACGCACGGTCCCATCCGGAGACAGGCGCAGGAGCTTCGGGTGTTCGGGCTCGAACAACGTTGACTGGCCAAGGAGCAGTGCCCCGCCCGGCTGCGCCACGCCCGCCACGGCGTTGGCCCCATAACCACGCAGCAGTGACGTCCAGGTCCGCCCACCATCCGAGGAGCGCCTCACCGCGGCCTGCGCCTCGCTGCTCCCCAGGGTCGCCCACAGCGTGCCCGTCGCCGGGTCCGCCACCAGGGTATAGCCGTGCCGGTGCGCCGTGAACGTGGAGCGCACGGACCACGTGGCCCCGCCGTCCGTGGTGGCCCAGAGCCGAATCGGCACGGCGGCCGAGGTGAAGGATTGGTACTCGAGGAAGAACCACGTGCTCCCCAGGCGCGCGAAGCTCTGCGGTCCCCGCGCACGATATGTGCCCAGGCGCAGCGGGTTCTCCCACGTCATCCCCCCGTCCGTGGAGCGCTGGAGGACGTACTCTCCGCTGTGACTGGCCACCGCCAGGAGCGTCCCCTCGTCCATCGCCGCCACCGTCCACAGGTTGCCACCCCGCTGCCCCCGAGCCGAGAAGGTGTGCCCACCGTCCGTGCTCGCCATCAACCGCGAGCGCGGGCCCCCCGCGGGAATGCCATACAGCGTGCCGGCCCCGTCCACCGCGAGCAGCTCATGCGTGGAATGGGAGCGCACGAGCTCCAGGACGAAAGGCCCCGGGCCAGGCTCCGGCTCCGGCGGGGGCGCGTCATCGAGCACCAGCGACACCCGCGACACCGAACCCCACGAGCCCGCATCCACCGCTTCGCCATAGAGGCAAGGCACCTCGCCGCTGCCCTCCGGCAGGACATCCACGGCGTTGAGATACCCCTTGAACGTCGCATCCCCGTCGAGCGTCACCGCGCTCCCGAGCGCGCCATCCTCGTCCACCGTGCGCACGCGCAGCTCGTAGTTCGCGTTGAGCGCCCGCACCCGGTTGTAGAAGACATACAACGTGTCGCCGATGCGGGTGATGGCAGGCTGGGTCGCCCAGTCCGAGCTGCCCTCCACCAGCACCCGGGAACCGAAGCTGCTCCCGTCAAAGTGCCGGTAGTAGAGCTTCTCCAGCTCGTCCTTGTAGACGAGGTGCATGCCCCCCTTCCCATCCGCCACCGCGCTCAACGCCGCGCCATGGTAGATGCCGTCGGAGAAGGCCTGGCGCACCGGCCCCCACGTGCCCAACGGGTCCGATTCAGAGCGGATGCGCATGCGCGCGGGTTCCCAGCCGTCATGCATCCCGTACAGGAAGACGAGCTTCGTCCCCACGCTGAGCAGCCGGCCCCCACCCCGCCGGCGGACCTTGTCCAGCGGCTGAACCGAACCGAAGTGCTGCCCCCCATTCGTGGACACGGAGACCACCGCCGTGGCGCCGCCGTCGAGGTCCAGGCGGAAGGCCTGGACCCACAGCCGTCCCTGTGCGTCGCGCGCCAGCAAGGCCCGTGAGTAGGCCGTGCTGGCGTCCGCGTTGAACACCCGCACCGCGGGCTCCGGCGCCCAGGTATTCGCCCCGGGCTGATGGCGCCACCACTGGAAGTAGACGTCGTGCTGACTGGACGCCGCCAGTTGCGGCCCCTCGTAGGAGTAGACAAGCGCCACATCCATGCCCACGACCAGCAGCTCCGCCCGGTCCGTGTGCGCGGCGTCGGGCTGGATGTCCCCCACCCGTCGCAGGGTTTGCAGGGCGTCCTCGGAGCGGTAGAGCACCAGCCCCTTGCCGTCCACGCCTCCGTGCTGGATGGCCACCAGCCACGTCGGCGGACGATTGCTTCCGGTTTCAATGCGAACAATGTGGCGCTGCGCCGGGAGCGTCAGGGCATTTCCCCCGCTCACCGGCACCAACGCCGAGCCACTCGCCGCCACCACCACGGCGAGCATGGCACCAGCCAACCCCGTCATAAGTCCCCTCCCCGAGCGTCCCACCGGGAAGCTGAGCGCGGGAGCGCACGAAAGGAAGGAGGCCCACGCACCTGAGACGATTCCGCGGGGAGGAGTGAACGAACCGCTGCCCGCGGAGGCACACGCCCATCCATGCGCACTGGCACCAACAGGGACGTCGGACGTGGACTGCCCGACAGGAGGACCAAGCACCCGTTGGTGTTCTCCATCCCGCTGTCGAACCATCACCCGGGGCGACTTCGTCTCATTCGTCACCGATGGTCGCGAGGAAGGGACCACCGCCGCGGGTTGGCCAGCGCGGTTCGCGAGCCTCGAAACGCGAACGGCGGCGCGGACTCAGGACGCGCGAGGCGGCAAAGCGCGCGCTGGCCACCGGAGCGGGTGTCACCCCTCTCCGGTAAAAACGCACATGACTCGTTCGACGTCTCAATGGATGACGCGCTCTGAGTGACTGTCAAGCGCCGGCTGGCGGGCCGTGTCCCTGCTTCATCTGCTACGCCGTCATCGCGGCTCCACATCTCACCCTCTTGCATCCAGGGATTCTCTCCATGCTCCATCCGCACCGGCTCCCACGAGTCCTGGCCTTCGCCCTGCTCCCACTCCTCTCCGCCTGTTCCTCTTCCGAATGCACGGAGCACCGTGACTGCGTGTCCCGTGGACCGGACATCGTCTGCGTGGAGGAGACTTGCGTTCAGGCCTCCACACCCGACGCGGGCACCGTCGACGCAGGAGCGGAAGACGCTGGCGTGGACGCGGGCTCGACGGGCTCGGACGATGCCGGCGCTCCGGACTCGGGCACGGATGCGGGGAGCTCCGCGCCGGAGGCCTCGCTGCGCATCACGGAGATCAACCCGTACGTCCAGCAGGAGCTCATCGAGTTGGTGGCCGTCACCGGCGGTTCGCTGACGGGCATCTCCCTCAAGGAGCTCACCAACTCCGACTTCACCTTCACCTTCCCCCAGGGCTACACGGTGGAGACAGGCGCCGTGCTGGTCCTCCACCTTCGCGGCGCCTGCACGGATGTCCCCGGGGACCCGGCCTCCTGTGGCCAGGACGCCCCCTTCACCGCCGGGGCCTGGGACTTCAGCGTGCCGGGCTCGCTGAGCTACTCCGGCAAGGTCTTCGAACTCTTCGCGTCAGATGGCACGCCCATCGACGGCGTTCCCTTCGTCCGGGCCTCCGGGGAGATGCCCTCCAGCATCGTCGCCGCGGTCCAGCGCCTGCAAGCAGACCGCGTCTGGGACCCGACGCCTTGTGTGCATGACCTCCAGACGGGGTTCGCCCGTGACCGGTACTGCCGCAACATCGCGGTGGACTGGTCCAACATGAACGCGGACGCAAACGTGATGCGCATCGCCGGGGACTCGCCGCTGACGACGCCCGGAACGCGGACGCAGTGGAGTGGCCCCCTGCCTTCACGGTGGGGCACCTACTAGCGAGGTCGACTCCGGGCGCCGCGAGGCGAGACCATGTCTCGGCCCTGACGCTCGTATTATACACCTCGCATGACTCCAACCGAGGCGCGGAAGACCGCGCCGTCGTGGCTCCTGCTCCTGCCACTTCCCGCCATGCTCCTGGGCGCCTTCGTCGCATGGCGAAGTGGCGCTCCCATCGCCGCATTCGCCGTCAATGCGACGGCGGCGGCCCTGGGGGCTGGCGCTGCGGCCATGGTGGGGCGCCTCTCGAGCGCGGCACTCCTGCGAGTCTCCGGCCCCCTCTCCGTCGTCGCGGTGCTGCTCACCGCCTCGACACTGCTCTTTCCGGGCCTCGACGAAGTTCATCGATGGATTGAGCTGGGGCCGATACGCCTCCACGCTTCCGCCGTGGCGGTGCCGTGGGTGCTCCTCGGGATGAGTGAAGCAATGCATCGGCGCTTCTCCGCCGCCGCCGTCCTTGCCGTGGGGTTATCGGCCGTTCATGCCGCGCAACCCGACGCGGGCCAGGGGACCGCCTTCGCGCTGGCTGCGAGCACCCTGCTCGCCCGTGCGCACTCGACGCACTGGCTCCAGCGTGCCGTCAGCTGCACCGTCGTTCTCCTCATCGGCTTCGGTGCATGGCTCCAGCCGGACCCACTCGCCGCGGTTCCTCACGTCGAGCGCATCCTCCAGCTCGCCGCCAGTCTGTCGCCCGCGCTCGGCCTCGTGGCAGTGGTCGCGCTGGCCCTGCTCCTGCTGCCCGCCGCGACAGGCACCGCCGTCGCCACCAGTCTCTTCGTCTACATCGCCGCGACACTCTGCGTGCCGATGCTCGGCAACTTCCCGGTACCCGTCATGGGAGCAGGGGCCGGCCCTGTTCTGGGTTGGTACATGGCAACAGGGATTCTCGCGGCGTCCCGGTGGCGGCTGACACCACGGCACCTGCCCGCGCTGCACCAGGGCCATCACCGAGCCGCGTTGAACCCGGCCCGACCTGGACGGCGGGGCGCTGGGCAGCAGGCCTGAGGCATTCCACCCTGAGCGGAATGTCACAACTCTGAAACCATTCCAAGAATCTTGGAAGCGCGCCGCAACTCTGCCGGGGACCTCCTGACAATGGGAGCAGGAGGTTCCAATGTCCAACTACCGCATCCGCCCTGGTGACACCCTCTCTGGCCTGGCCGCCCGTTTCGGCACCACCGTGTCGAAGCTGGCCCGTGACAACAACATCAAGAACCCTGACCTCATCTACGCGGGCAATACGCTGCGTATCGGGCACTCCGGCCGTGACAGCTTCGACGCAGGCGGGGGCCGTCCGGGCGGTGTCCGCGGTGGCGGGGGCCAGTCGGGTGACGTGGGCGGTCCGACGGGCGCCGGTCCCAGCAACGCGACCGCTGCGATGCGCCGGCTCGCGGACGCTGGCCGCGCGGCCGCACTGGGCATGGGCGGCTACAACAGCCAGGGCCTGTGCGCCACGGGCGTGAGCCGGGCCATCCAGAACGCCTTCGGTGTCAAAGTCTGGGGCAACGGCAACCAGATTGACAACAACCTGCCCCGCGACAAGTTCAAGCAGGTCAACATGTCGTTGGAGGAGGCGCTGAAGATTCCGGGCCTCGTCCTCACCTGGGAGAGCACCTCCACTCGGCTGGGCAGCATCTACGGCCACACGGCAATCACCACCGGCGACGGCCGCTCGTCCGCCAGCGACTTCATCGAGAGCAACACGACCAACAACGGCCGCTCCGGCTTCAAGGTCTTCATGCCCATCGTGTAGCGCTGCGCCGCACAGCCCGTGCCGCTTCCGAAGCCCCTGGTCCCGACAAGGACCGGGGGCTTCGTCGTTTCGAGCGAACCACGCAAGGCGCAGCGGCTCCGCGCCGGCGCGCCACCGGGGGCCGGGCATGGAGGGCCCGCTGTTTTTTCCAACCGACCGATGATTTCCGGCGGCCATGGCGGTCCAACCCTCAAAACCGCTTCACGGAGGACCCCATGACCACGACGACCCACACCGAACTCCAGCACGCCGCCCCGGCCCCCCGCCCGCAGTCGGGCACGCAGTCCTCCTCGAGGAAGGCCCTGTGGACCGGACGCGTCCTGAGCGGCATCGCCGTCCTCTTCCTGCTGTTCGACGCCACCGGCAAGTTGCTCCAGATTCCCGAAGCGCAGAAGGGAACCGTGGAGCTCGGCTACCCCGTCAGCGTGCTCTTCGGCCTGGGAGTCGTTCAGTTGGTGTGCCTGGCCGTGTACCTCATTCCGCGCGTCTCCGTGCTGGGCGCCATCCTGTGGACCGGCTATCTCGGAGGCGCGGTCGCGACCCACGTCCGGGTCGGCAACCCGCTCTTCTCCCACATGCTCTTCCCCGTCTACATCGCGACGCTGCTCTGGCTGGGGCTCTGGCTGCGCGACTCGCGGCTCCGCGCCGTCCTTCCGGGCCGGGCCACCTCGCCATAGTCTTTGGAGGGACTCGAAACCCGGGGTGAGCCGCTGCGCGCCATGCATTGCACTACGGCCATCCCATACAATTGGTGCCTCGCTGCACAGCGATTGACGATGGCGTGCAGCGCTCCACCCGAGCAAACGCGCCTCTGTCCGATGTCCGGCACGGAACGGTCGCCAGTTGAAGGGCGGGCTTTCCACTCGACTCGCGGCACGCGATGTTCGCTCCCGTTCTATCCCCCTCAGGAGAGAGTCGCATGCGCACCCTGCCGCTGCCCCTCATCGTCGCCGCCCTCCTCTCTGGCTGCAGCCAGACCCCAGACCCCACGCCAACGCCCAATGACTCGGGCGTCCCGCAGCAGGACTCGGGCCTCCCGCCGGAAGACTCGGGCGTCCCTCCAGATGACGCGGGCGTTCCGCCGGACGACGCGGGTGTTCCGCCGGAAGACCCGCTTCCCACCGGGCCTCCGGTCCCGCAGGGCCCGCCCAACGTGCCCGAGTTTGATCCGGCCTTCCCCGGGCAGACACGCGTCCCCGCCATCCAGACGCAGACGCCCATCCAGGTCACCGAGATTGCATCGGGCTTCAGGAACCCCTGGGCCATCGCGTTCCTCCCCGACCAGCGCATGCTGGTGACGGAGAAGCCCACCGGCTCGCTCTACATCGTGACGCCGCAGGGCGCGAAGTCCCCGGCCGTCACGGGGCTGCCCGCCGTGGATGGCCGTGGCCAGGGGGGCCTGCTCGACGTGGAGGTCGGTCCCGACTACGCGCAGAGCCAGCTCATCTACTGGACCTATGCCGAGCCCCGCCAGGGCGGCAACGGGCTGGCGGTGGCGCGCGCGAAGCTCGTGGACGGCGAGCAGCCTCGCGTGGAGAACGTGCAGGTCATCTTCCGCATGATGCCCACGCTCGAGTCGACGCTGCACTCGGGGGGCCGGCTGGTGTTCACCCCCGACGGCAAGCTGTTCGTCACGCTCGGGGAGCGCTCCATCCTCGCGGGCCGGGTGCAGGCGCGGGACGTGAAGAGCCACTTCGGCAAGGTGGTCCGCATCAACCCCGACGGCTCCGTGCCCCAGGACAACCCCTACGTGAACAACCCGGAGGCGAAGCCGGAGATCTGGTCGGTGGGCCACCGCAACATCCTGTCGGCGGCGCTCGACAGCCAGCACCGGCTGTGGACGGTGGAGATGGGACCGCGCGGGGGTGACGAGCTCAACCGCCCCGAGGCCGGCAAGGACTACGGCTGGCCCACCATCGGGTATGGCGAGGAGTACTCCGGCGCGCCCATCCACGAGAGCCCCCGGGGCCCGGGCATGGAGCAGCCCGTGTACTACTGGGACCCGGTCATTTCTCCCTCGGGGATGACCATCTACACGGGGGACCTGTTCCCCGAGTGGCGGAACAACGTCTTCATTGGAGGCCTGTCCAGCCAGGCGCTGGTGCGGCTCATGATGCGGGATGACCGCGTGGTGGGCGAGGAGCATCTCCTCAAGGACCAGGGCGCGCGCATCCGCGAGGTGGTGCAGGGCCCCGACGGAGCCCTCTACCTGCTCACCGACGCCACCAACGGCAAGCTGCTCAAGGTGACGCCGCGCTGAAGTCACCGCCGGCCACGGCGCGCTTCACGCTCCCCGAGCGACTCCGGTCCTCGGGGGGCTGAAGGAGCGCGCCGGGTGGGCTTCCACCAGGGCCTCGGGCCAGGCGGCCAGGCGGACGGGCCCCACCATTCCGTCCGGGACTGGCCGTTATCGCCTACGCTGCGCGCCGTCCCTTGAAAGGCCGGTGTGCGTCGCATGGGTGGTCGAGTCCTCTCTCCAGTCCTCCTCGTCGGTGCCGGCACGGGGGAGGCCACGTGCGGCATCCTGTACCTGGCGGGCTACCTGCGCCGCGGCGGCATCGAGGCCTTCGTGCGGCTGTACGACGGGGATGAGACCGAAGCCGAGGTGACACGCACCTTCGAGAGCCTCCTGCGCCGCGTGCGCCCGAAGCTCGTGGGCATCAGCCTCAAGTGGTTCCACCACGTGGACCGCGCGCTGCTCATCGCGAGGACGGTGCGGCGGATCGACCCCTCCATCCGCATCGTCGTGGGAGGCAACTCCGCGTCGTACTGGTGGAAGGAGCTGAGCGGCTACGACAGCATCGACCACATCGTGCTGGGCGACGGCGAGGTGCCCCTGCTGGCGCTGTGCAACGGCGAGGAGGCGCCGGTCAACGTCGTGTCGAGGAGCCCGGACGGCCGGCCGCGCCGGCTGCCGCTGGAGTACGTGCAGCGCGCCACGAACACGGACGACATCTACTACTCGCACTTCAACGACCTCTTCCTCAGCCAGATGGACCAGCACTCGTTCTCCGGCTGGGTCGCGCCCGGCAAGGGGTGCGGTGAGAACTGCCTGTATTGCGGCGGGGCGCGAGGCAACCAGAAGGCGGACTTCGGACGCGCGAAGCCCTTCCTGCGCGCCGAGGAGAACGTGCGCCGCGACCACCAGGAGATCGCCAGCCGGACGTGGCAGATGCGCTACGACTTCGCGGGCAGCACCGCCGGGTTCCTGAGCAGCACCTGGGCGGGCGTGGACCTCTCCCACCACTGCTGCACGTACTTCCTGTGGGGCGTGCCCCGGGTGGAGCTGATGGCGGCGCTGGCCGCGACGTTCCAGCGCGTCTACATGGTCATCGACATCGGCTGCTTCTCCGAACAGCAGCGGCTGGAGCAGATGGGCCGGGGCCTGCTCAAGCCCTGCGCGAAGGACCGCGAGCTGCTGGAGGTCATCGACGCCTGCCGCAAGTACCCCAACCTGGACATCGAAATCTCCGGCATCGGGGGCCTGCCCTTCGCGAGCAAGGCCACGCTGGCGGAGGAGCTGCGGCTCGTGGAGCGCATCATCGGCCTGGACTGCGTGGTGGGCTACCAGCGGCTCGAAGCGCAGCCAGGGGCGCTGGTGACGCAGCACCCCGCGCGCTTCGACATGGTGACGGAGGCGAAGACGTTCGCGGAGTTCCTCGACTACTTCGAGCGCCGCGAGCCCGGTGACGTGTCCGTGCCGATGATTCGCTTCCGCGACGAGGGCCTGGAGGCGGCGGTCCAGCACACCTCCGACCGGGTGGACGCGCTGGCATGGAAGCACCGCGACACGCGCAAGCGCGTCGCCATCCAGGGCAGGACGCGGCTGCGCAACACCGCGCCCTGGACCCAGCGCTTCACCCTGGGTGAGTGGCTGGGCAGCCACCGCGCCCCCCCGAAGCTCGCGGGTGAGGCGGTGACAGTCTTGCGCTCCGTGGACGGCATCACGATGAGCTGCGCCCCCTCTGTCAGCCCGAAGCGGTTCGCCGACCCCACGCTCACGCAGGGCGAGGACGGCGCCATCCTCCTGGCCGCCCTGGCCGCCTTCGAGCACCCCACGAGCGTCTCCAGCGCCGTGTCGAAGCTCGGCGCCAAGGCCCGGCTGGACCCGCACTCCGCGCGAGAGGTCATCGACCATCTGGTGGACGGACGCTTCCTCCAGCCGGCGTGAGCTTTCGCATCGCGGGGCGCGGTGGGGCGAAAAAATCGTCCAGAAAAGGCCATGTCACACGGAGCCCCGGCTGCGTCGTCCTGGGGTGGAAGGCAGGCACTTGCGCCCTGCACGACACACAGGAGCTACACATGAAGCCCCGGATGAACGCGTTCGCCGTCGCCCCCGATGCGATGAAGCTGACGCTCGAGTACGGCCAGAAGCTGCTGGAGCTGGGCCTGGAGAAGAGCCTCCTGGAGCTGGTGAAGATCCGCGCCTCGCAGATCAACGGCTGCGCGTTCTGCATCCACATGCACACCCGGGACGCCCGCGCGCACGGGGAGACCGAGGAGCGCATCTACCTGCTGGACGGCTGGCGCGAGTCGCCGCTCTACACCGAGCGCGAGCGAGCGGCCCTGGCCTGGACGGAGGCCCTGACGCACGTTTCCCAGACGCACGCGCCCGACGAGGACTACGCTGCCCTCAAGCCGCACTTCTCGGAGCAGGAGGTCGTGCACCTCACCCTGCTCATCGGGATGATCAACACCTGGAACCGCATCTCCGTGGGGTTCCGCTCCATTCACCCCGTCACCGCCCCCCGCACCGAGGCCGCCTGACGTGAACCCCGCTGACGCCTTCGACCCGCTGCGCCCCCGCTTGCTCCGCATCGCCTACCGGATGCTGGGCATCGTCGCGGAGGCCGAAGACGTGGTGCAGGAGGCGTACTTGCGCTGGCACCAGACTGACCGCGCCGCCGTGCGCGACGCCGAGGCCGTGCTTGTCCGCACGGTGACGCGGTTGTGTCTGGATGTCCTGAAGTCCGCCCGCGTACGCCGCGAGGAATACGTGGGCACCTGGCTTCCGGAGCCCATCGTCGATGCGGTGGAAGGTGATGACTTGACGCTGACCCTGATGATGGCCCTGGAGCGGCTGTCCCCGTTGGAGCGCGCCGCCTTCCTCCTGCACGACGTGTTCGGCATGGACTTCGAGGAGGTGGCGAAGGCCATCGACCGCGACCCGGCCGCCTGCCGCCAGCTCGCCAGCCGCGCGCGGACCCACGTGCGCGAGGCCCGGCCCCGCTTCCCCGTGTCGGAGGCCCAGGGCCATGAGCTGGCCTCGGCCTTCTACGCCGCGTCCCGCGGGGGAGACCTGGGGGCGCTCCAGGCGCTGCTGGCCCAGGACGTCGTCGTGTACTCCGACGGCGGCGGCAAGGTGAAGGCCGCGCTCAACCCCATCTACGGCCAGGAGAAGACGCTGCGCCTCTTCGAGGGCTTGCTGCGCATCCTGGACGTGAACTACTCGCAGTTGGTGCATGAGGGCTTCATCGACGGACTGCCCGCCTTCGTCACCCTGGAGAAGGACGGCACGCTCCAGACGACGGCCCTGGGCATCGAAGATGGCCGCGTCGTCGCCATCTACATCATCCGCAACCCCGACAAGCTCCGCGCGGTCCGTGCGCGGGTGGGGGACAAGCTGCCGACTTGAGCGCCCCCCTCGGCGGCGCCACCCTCGCCGTGGGCCCCGGGCGCAGGCGTTCGTTCAAGGCGCGAGCCTGACGCCTACTACCATGCGACCGCGTTCGATGGCCGGCAGTTCCTCCTCGTCTGGACCGGAGACCGCTCCCTCTTCCTGACGCGCGTCAACCGGAACGGGACCTTGGACGGCCCGCCAGTCACGCTCTTCACCCCCACCGACCACCAGCCCGCGGGCTCCCCGGGCATCGCCTGCCACAACCGCAAGTGCCTGGTGGCGTGGATTGGCTTTGGCGGAACCGCCCGTAGCGTGGTCCGCGGCATCACCCTGAACACCTCGAAGCCGGGCTTCGACGTCCAGGAGGTCTTCATTTCCAACCAGCCGTCCGCCATCAACTCCTATGGCGTCGCGGTGGCCTGGTCCCATGACCGGTACCTGGCGACCTGGACGGACATTCGCTTCGGCGGCCAGGACATCTTCGCCGCGAGAATCCGGCGCACGGGCGCGGTGCTCGACCCGGACGGCTTCGTCATCTCCGCTGCGCCGGGCAATCAGAACTTCTCGGCGGTGACGGCGACGAAGCAGGGCTTCTTCGTCGCCTGGAGCGACGCACGCAATGGCACCGCCGACATCTACGGCGCCCGCGTGAAGGACGGGACCGCGAACGTCCTGGACCCCAGCGGCATCCCCATCGCCACCTCGCGCACGAACGACATCTCGCCCAAGGTCGCCTCCGAAGGCCACCAGGTGCTCGTCACCTGGAGCGCGCTGACGGCCGACACCGGGCGCGTCCGTGGGGACCCGCGTGAAGCAGGATGATGTTCTGGACATCCCAGCCATCCGCATCTCGCACGCGCCTTCGGTCGAACAGCTCGCGCCGTGACGCGCCCCCAGGGGCAGGCGCTGGAGGCCCGCCCTTGGGACACACGCTCGGACCTCCGGGTGCCTCAACGGCTGAACATGGCCTTGACGCGCAGGTCGTTCTGCCGACGGACCTCGGCGACCTTCGTCGCGTCGGCAGCGGCCAGGGCCTTGGGGAGCTGCTCGGCGTCGAGGTCGGCGCAGTACACCGCCGTGCCCGGTTGCTGCCGCCAGGACTCCGACAAGGGGCCCGCGTCGATGGCATCGAAGCCCAGCGCGTCGACGAGCTGAAGAACCTGCTGTCGCGCCCGCGGGTCATCGCCCGACACCGGAAGCGCGATGCGCCCCGGTGCCCCACGGGGCAGGCCCTTCGTGTCCAGGCTGCCAGCCTGGATGTTGTTGAAGGCCTTCACGACCGGACGCTTCAGGTGCGCTGAGACCCACTCGCTGTCGGTCTGCCCTGCATCGATTGCGCCGATATGGCCGTCGCGGAACTCCGGGTAGTAGTTGCCCGTGTCGACCACCACGACGTCCGCGGGCACGTCGTCGAACAGGCCGGGCGGCAAGTCCGTGATGGCCTTCTGGGGAATGGTGACGATGACGATGGGGCCCGCGTGCGCCGCCTCGCGAACGGTGACGGGCCTTGCGCCCACGCTCGCCGCGATGGCCGTGACACCCTCGACGCCGCGTGAGTTCGCGAGCGAAATGTCATGCCCCAGGGCCTTGAGGTGCCGCGCCAGGGTCGCTCCAATGTTCCCCGCGCCGATGATTCCGATGTTCATGGGACGAGCAACCTAATGAGGTGCTCCTCGGCGCGCTCGTCATTCCTCGCCCTTCGGCATGGCTCGGTGCATCAATCACACACGCGCCATGAACAATTCCAGCAACACATCAAGAGGTTGTCTCTGTCGTGCGGGCTGGCAAGGTGCGCTCCATGACACACAAGCGGCTGAAGAGGATTGGCATGGTGGGCGGGGGCGCCATGGGGTGCGGTATCGCGCTCGAGCTCGCCATCGCCGGCAGGCAGGTGGTGCTCTACAACACGCGCGCCGACAGCAGCGAGCGGGCGCGCGCGAAGCTGGAGCGAGACGCGGCGCTGCTGGTGGAGACGGGCCTGCTCGCCCCACAGCAGGCGCCCGCCGCGCTCGGACGCATCCGCCGCACCACGGTGCTCGCGGAGGCCGCCGTGGAGCAGGACCTGGTCATCGAGTCCATCCCGGAGGACCTCGCCCTCAAGCAGCAGCTCTTCCGCGAGCTGGACGGGCTCGCGGCCCCCGACACCCTGCTCGCCACCAACACCACGGCGCTGAGTGTGACGGCCATCGCCCGGGATTGCACGCGGCCCGAGCGCGTCCTCTCTGCCCACTACTACCTGCCCGCGCACCTCATCCCGCTGGTGGACGTCATCCCCGGCGAGAAGACGTCCCCCGACGCGGTGGAGACGGTGCGGCGGTTCCTCGAGGAGCTGGGCAAGTCGCCCGTGGTGTTCTCCAGGGACGTGCCGGGCTCGGTGGGCCCGCGCCTGCAGCAGGCCCTCATCGGTGAGGCCATCCGGCTGGTGCAGGAGGGCGTGGCCACGCCGGAGATGGTGGACCGCGTGCTCACCCAGGGCGTCGGACGGCGCCTGGGCGCTTCGGGGGTCTTCGACCGGCTGGACCTGGTGGGGTTGGACTTCATGACGGCCCTCCTCCACGGCGCCGGACGCCCCGTGCCCCCCGTGCTCGCGCAGAAGGTGGAGCGCGGCGAGCTGGGCCAGAAGACGGGCCAGGGCTTCTACGCCTGGACGCCCGAGTCCACCGCCGCCTACGAGGAGCGCATGGCCCGCCACCTCGTCACCCAGCTTCGTGAGGACCGGGCCGCGGGCCGCCTCCGCGTGCCCACGACGGAGCTGGAGGAATGAGGACGGAGGCCGTCCTGCTGGACTCGGCGGTGCTGTCGGACTTCCTGGCGGACGCCATCCGCGAGTACACCACCTGCACTCCGGAGCTTCCGCCCCGGAGCTGGGCCGTGCTGCTGGGGCGCGTCGTTGGCGACGCCATGCGCGTGGAGCGTGTTCGCTTCGCCACCAACATCCGTGAGACGGATGAGCACGTGCTCCAGGAGTTCGACGCCACCATCATCCCCTGCTTCGGCGCCTGCTACGCCAACGGGCGCCGTGGCTTCTGGTGCGAGCCGCGGGAGCTGCTGCGAATCACCACCGAGGCCGAGGCCCAGGGGATGGACGTGCTCGGCTCCATCCACCTGCACCCGGACTGGCACCGCATCGGCCCGCCCCACGAGCGCGGCCTGCGCGTCAGCCAGGAGCCCACGCCCATGGACCGCCACCTCTTCCAGGGCAGCGGCTGGCCGCTCAACCTGATTCTCTACCTGGAGCGGCGCGAGGGCCGGCTCTACCACTCCGTCGGAGCGTGGGCGCCGCCCGACGGCCAGGAGGCTGGCGCGGGCTGTCGCGCGCTGGCCATCCGCATGGAGACTCCAGAGCGGTGAGCCGGCCGGGGGCGCGGCGCACCAACGGCACACGCTTCGGGACTTGCCCCAGCGTCGACGCAGGCCATGGAAGCCCTGTAGGCTGTGGATTTTGGGCTGGAGGATGCACCAATGCGAATCGTGGCGGTGGGAATGAGTTCCAGCCTCGGACCCACGACGACGGCCTGCGCCGCCTTCCGCGCGGGCATCGTCCGGACAAAGCCCTCCGAGTCGGTGACCACGTTCGCACCTGGCGACAGTGAGCCCCAGCCCGTCTTCGTCCACGAGGTTCTGGGTTCGACCTTCGGCTTCACGGGCGAAGGGCGGCTCGTGGCCCTTGCCATGGAAGCGCTGGAGGACCTGCGGACCTCCGTGCCGCTGGAGTCACTGGGACGCGAAGCGGGCATCTTCCTGGCCCTGCCGGACTTCTCGGATGGCTCAGGGCCCGTGGCGCTCGCGGCGGCCGCCGAACGGCTGGGGCGCCGCGTCTTGGGACGAGCGCTGGAGGGACTCGGCGTGTCCTGGCCGGAGGAGCGTTGGAGATTCTTCAGCGGCGGCTCCGCGGGCTTCGCGCTCGCGCTGGAGTCCGCCCAGCGGGCGATGGAACGCCATGAATACGAGACGTGCCTCGTGGGCGCCGTCGATTCGCTGGTGGAGCCAGAGAACCTCCGCTACCTGCTGGGCGAGCGTCGGCTGAAGACGATGGACAACCCGGTGGGACTCGTACCCGGCGAGGCGGGGGCCGTCTTGGTGCTCCGAAAGGGCCAGTCCAGGACCGAGCCGGCGACCGCGCCCACCGTGGACATCGCTTCTGTTCACCTCGGACGCGAGCCTCACGCACGCGGTGCGAAGCTGCGGCCCGATGGAGGGGCGCTCGCGGCCTGCGTGCAGGCGGTGCTGAGCGCCGGCCCGGGTGCCAGGGACGACGTGCTGTTCATCACGGACCTCAACGGCGAGGAAGTGCGCGCCTGGGAGTGGGGCTGTGCGCTGCTACGCCTGAGGCGGGATGGCGTGGTCACCGGGGATTCGCCCTTCTGGATTCCAGCCACAGGCTTCGGTGACGTGGGCGCGGCATCGGGCGCGGTGGGAGCGGCGCTCGCGCGGCACGCCTTCCTTCGGCACTACGCTCCCGCGCGTCGCCTCGTCGTCATCTCGCAGTCGGACTCAGGAGAACGCGCCGCGTTCGCTCTGTCATCCAGTGGCATCCCAGGAACCGGAGGTCGCACGTGAACAACTCAAGCGGTGGCAGGCGAGCAGGCGTGGCGATGACGCTCAAGGAGCTCATGCAGGGCACCTTCGAGCTGTATGGGAAGGTCGTCTCCGACGGACGGCCCAACATCCGCGACTTCGGCGCAGCGCCTGGCAGCGGCGGCGCGATGAAGCGCAATGAGCCCCGGAAGAAGCAGACCGACGACACGAAGAAGCGAAAGAAGGACGCCAGCCAGGAGGAGGCGGCACCCCACGCCAACCCCCAGTATCCAAAGCGCGCCAGCCTCTCCAAAGGCACTCAATACAACAAGAACGGCGCCAGCTACATCCGCGGCACCCGGCCCACCGAGTACAACTCCTACCCGCACCTGGGCCCCGCTGCCTTCCAGGCGGACGTACAGTCACGGGCCAGCATCACCCAGCTGGGGAACTTCAACCCGTCGCTGAGCGGCGTGAGCCAGCCCTATGTATGGCGGGGCCACCACCTGATTCCGGGCGAGGCGTTCTACACCGAGGACTCCACGGGAAAGCCCATCTTCGACGAGCCAGAGAACTTCGACATCCTGTTGCAGACCCCCTATGACATCGACCACGGCCACAATGTCATACTTCTCCCGCATGAAGCCTGGGCGGTACCTGTCCACGCGCTGATTTGCCATCCCAACAACCACAATGACTACTCAAGGGATGTGATACAGCGACTGAAGAGCATCGACAACGAAATCGACACCTTGCGCGGGCAGGCCACGGAGCACGAGGCCATCGTGGCCAACGTGTTCAGTCAATTGAAGGACCTGGAATCGGACCTCTGGGAAGACCTCCTCGATGAGTCCCGGAGTGCCGTCCGCAGCGCCGCGGAGGGCGAGCTGTACGACGGCCCCTGGTGTCGCTGGAAGACACAAGATGACAGGGAGTACATCTGGCCTTCACTCTGGTAGGCCAGCAACAGGAGCCCCCGTGAGCTTTTCGCTACTATGTGACAAAAATGACGGCGCCCTGCTGGATGCCTACCCGGAGGGAGGCCCCGAAGGGTGGCGCTACCTGGTGTCCCAGCGCCTGGCAGCCGAGTACCCCTCGGGCGGTCTCAGCATGGAGTTCTCACCCAATTTTCCAGATCGGCGAAAGCTCCATGACTTCGTGGACAGCATCCTCGAAATCCGCATCGTCTCTGACCGGGTGCGCCGCGTCATCCAGGAGCTGACGCCCCGTGACGCGGAGTTCCTCCCCGTCACGCTCGTGGACCACCAGAAAGACGTCGTCGCGCGTGACTACTTCATCATGAACGTCATCGCGGACCGGGATGTCATCGACCTCGAGCGCTCCACCGTCCGGATGAGCCATATCCTCAAGGACAACATCAGCCGGGTGTCGGAGCTGAAGCTCAAGGAAGACATACCACCCGATGGCCCGAAGCTCTTCCGGCCGCGGCACCTGCGCGGCTACACGATGGTGGACCCGACCGTCCAGGCCGCCCTGACCACCGCGAAGCTGACAGGGGTGAAGTTCCTCCCGGCAGACGGCTGGAATGGCAAGTACCGCTGAGGCGACATGGACATTGACTTCCATCAACTGAGGGAGAATGCGGGGGCGGCGGCGCCAGTCCTCATCTCGCACATTGACCCGGATGGGGAACGGAACCGGATGATCGAGGAGGTGCGGGAGCTGTGCCGCTGCTTCGTCAACATCGCGGCCGCCACGCTCCTGCTGGAGGGACGTCCGCAACCGTTCTTCCTCAACCTCTGCCGGGCCGCGGAGAACTGGCGCCGCCTCCTCCTTCATCTGGAGCGGCGCAAGCTGCAACCACCGCCCGCCTCGTGGGGACTCATCCCGCTTGCCGGAGTGGTGGCGACCGGACAGTGGGAGCTGGCGTGCCAGGTGGCGGAGCGGATGACGACGACCTGGCAAAAGGACTCAGGCGAGTACGCCGCGGAGTGTGCCTGGACCTCCACGCTGGCCGGCCTGGTGCTGCACGCAACGCGCGGTGAAGACCCCACGCCGAGGCTCCAGGAGCTGGCGCGCGTCTCCAAGGAGGAGTGCTGGCCCGCGCTCGCACAGGCGCTGGTGGACAAGGATACCCTCACATTCCTCTCAGCGTTCTCCGAGGCCCTCTCCCACCACGAGGCCCGCACCGAGAAGCTGGCGCGTGGCTTCACCCAGCGCGAGGACCACTTCGGCGCGAATCGGTATCTGTGGTTCGAAGGGCTCGCCCTGCTCCGGCTCGCGCATCAGCGCGGGCTCGACGTGCCCAACGAACGCTACCGCTACTGCCCGCCCCTCGCACAGGTGCCGATGACCGAGTCATATCGGGGCGACTGGGTCACCCGCCTTGGCGAGGCAGCCTCGGGGACGCCGTGAGGCGCGGCCCATCCCCTCAGGTGAAGCCAATCGCTTCTCCAAAGATGCGATAGCCGCGGAGGAACTCGACGAGAGGCCATCGCGCAGCGCCTGTGACTGATTTGACGGGGCCAGTCCAGGGGCACGTCAGAGCGCCTGCCGGGCCGCGGCGAGCCTGCTAGGGTTGAGTCATTCGAGGAGGCACCCATGTCGCTCTACGAAACGACCGTTCCCTGCTTCGCGCAGATGCTGCGTGCGTTGTTGGTGTTCCTGCAGAAGGGAGAGGCTCGCGCTCGCGAGCTGGGCTGTGATTCGAAGAACCTGCTTCAGTCGCGGCTGGCCCCCGACATGCACAACCTGGCCAGCCAGGTGCAGTTCACCTGTACCCAGGCGCAGGAGGCGGTGCTGCGGCTTGGCCAGCATCCGCCGCCGAAGCTCGACACGCCGGTTGACATGGAACAAGCGAGCGCCTTGATCGAACGAACGCTGCAGCTGCTATCGAGCGCCGACAAGGCCCGGTTCGAGGAAGGCGCACAGCGCCAACTGTCCATCGAGTTGCCCAATGGCATGGTCTTCGACATGACCGGCAGCGAATACGCGCGGAACTGGGTGACACCCCAGTTCTACTTTCACCTGGTCACGGCCTACAACATCCTGCGGCACAACGGTGTGCCGCTTGGCAAGGCCGACTACGTCCAGCACATGTTCGCCTACCTGCGCCAGCCAGCGGCCTGAGCCGGGGGCGTCGGGTCTCAATACGTGAAGAAGCGATGCCGGACTCAGGTAGGCTGCGATGCTCCGGCATCCAGCCCCCGGCCATCAAGTAACGCGCATGAAGCTCGACACGCCCGAGAACCTGTTCGCTGCCATCGAGCAGTGCGATGTCTTCGCGGTGGAGGACCTGCTGGCGAAAGGGGCCGACCCCGACGAAGTCGACCTCCACCGCTACCAGGCCACGCCGTTGGCGTATGCCTGCAGTCACGGTGACGAGGCCGCCGTGCGCGCGCTGCTGGCCGCGAAGGCCGCCCCGGATGCTGCGGCCTTCCAACCTCCGCTGGTCGCTGCCACCGCGCATGGGTTTGCCGCCCTGGTGACGTTGCTGGTGAAGGCCGGCGCGGAGGTGCACGCGGGGGACGAAACCGGCGCCAGCGCGCTGTGGACGGCCGCCGCGAATGGCTTCGCCGACATCGCACGCTGCCTGGTGGAAGCCGGCGCCAGTCGCGAGCAGCCGGACAACGATGGCAAGCTGCCGTCCATCGTGGCGTTGGAGAATGGCCATGTCGCGCTGTCGAACTACCTGAAGGATCCGGCGAGCTACCCGGCCACGCATTCCTTCTGGCGCGGCAGCAAGAAGCGAGCGCGGCAGGCGGCGGAGGCACGGCGCGCAGAGGTGGTCAGCAGGGCCATGGGCCGGGACGGCAGTGACGCTGCTGCCGCCGAACCCGAATGGACGTTCTCCGGCGGAATTGCGCGAAGCCAGTGGGCGACCCAGGACTTCCCTTCGGTGGCCGCTGCCGGCAACCTCGAGCTGGTGGGGCGAATGCTGGACGCCGGCCTCGACCCTGACTGGACACAGTTCAGGGGCAACCCGACGGCGCTGATGCTGGCCGCGCGCAGCGGCGAGCTGGGGGCGGTGGACCTCCTGCTCGCACGCCGCGCCAAGGTGAATCACCGGACGGACAAGGGACTCACCGCGCTGCACATGGCGCTATTCAAACCGTCGGCGCGCGTACACGGCCCCATCGTTCGTAGCCTCCTGGCGGCGGGTGCCGATCCCAATGTGCCCGACGATGAAGGACAACGGCCGCTGCAGCGCGCGCTGGCGCATGCGGCGCCAGCGCTGGTGCAGGCATTGATTGAAGCCGGCGCCGACCCGTTCCTCCGCGACCGCGCCGGCCGCATGCCCGCTGACTGGGCGCCAGCCCATGGAAAGCACGCCAGCGCCATCCGCGAGTTGCTGGAGACGGCGCGCAAGGGACGGGCGGGCGACTGATGGGCTGCTGCCGGCTACCGAGCCGGGACGCGCAGGACCTCGTCATGCGGCGGCAGGTGGAGCTGCTCGGGAGGCCCTGTCCGTCCTTCGTTGCCATGCCCCCATGAGACCACGGTGCCGTCGGCGAGGAACGACTGGCCGGCGTTGCGCGTGGCGGCAATGCCCACCACGTCCCTCACGCCGGAGGGCGGGGCGAGGGCGCTGTCGCCCCAGGCCACGAGGGTGCCATCCGCCTTCAATGCCAGGACGAAGGAATCACCGCCCGCGATGGCCACGACCTGCGTGAGGTCCGCGGGGACGCTCAGGTCCGAGGGGAGGCCGCCGCCCCACGCCACCACGGTGCCGTCCGCCTGGAGGGCGAAGGCGGCCATGCGCGCCGTGGCCACGCTCACCACGTCGGTGAGCCCCGCCGGAATCGGGTGGAGACCGGCCAGGGAGGGCTCCCCCCAGACAGAGACGTGATTGGAAGGAAGGACCCCCACGCCCCACTGCGCCCCATAGGCGACCGTCTGCTGGGGCAACACGCGCACGGAGGTGGTGGCGTCCCTCCGCCAGGGAACACCGGGCGTCACGACGACGTCGTGCTGGCCCGGAACGACGTGGTGCGCCACCCGCGCCACCACCTGAGTGTCGGACCAGGAGATGAAGTCGGTGACGGCTTCTCCTCCCACCGTGACGGTGAAGGGGCCGCGCGCCGCTCCGAAGCCGGAGCCCGTCAAGGTCAGGTGTCCGCCCTGGACCGCCAGCCTGGGCGCGGAGACCTCGAGCGCGCCCAGCCTCGCCAGGGACAGGCTGACCGGATGGAGCTGGCCCTCGCTCACGTCCAGCTCCGCCACGGCCTGCGCGTAGTTCGCCTTGCTGGCCGCCAAAGTGTGGGGGCCCTGGGGCACGCCCTCCAGGACGAAGTGCCCCTGCGCATCCGTCGTCGCGGTGGCGCCATGGCCGGAGAGCGACACGGTGACGCCCTCGTGGTGACTTTCACCTTCGAGTTGGATGATGCCCGCCACCACGCCGGGCCGACGCTGCAGCGTGATGTTCACCACCGTGTCCTCCTGATACCGCACCACCACGCTGCGCTCCTGAATCTCATAGCCCGGCCAAAAGGCGGACAGCGTGTACGGCCCCACGACGAGGCCACTGAAGGAGAAGCGGCCCTGGGCGTCCGTCAACACGGTGACGTTGCCCGGAAGCAGCGCCACCGAGATGCCCGAGGTGGTGTTGGCGTCCTCCAGCAGGACCACGCCTGAGATGCTCCCGCGGGCGATGGCCAGCGTCAGGCTGACCTGGGCCTGCTCGCCGGCGCGCACCTCCACGGCGCGCTGGGCCGTGGCGAAGCCGTCCTTCTGGGCCTCCAGGGTGTAGGAGCCCGTGGGGATGCCGGTGAGGGAGAACTGGCCCGCGGTGTTCGTGCGCGCGCTGAAGGCCGTCCCCGCCAGGGTGACGTTGATGTCCACCGGCGAGCTCCCGCCCTCGAGCAGGATGACACCGGCCACGTTGCCCCGCTCGCGTGTCAGCGAGAGCGAGACGGTGGCCGTCTGGGCCTCCTGCACCTGAACGGACTGGCTCGCCACGGCGTAGCCGCTCCTCCGCGCCTCCACCGTGTACGTGCCCGAGGCCACGTTGCTGAAGGTGAAGCGGCCCTGGCTGTCCGTGGTCGTGGTGGCCCCCGTTCCCGCCAGCGTGACGCTGATGCCGCCGTGGCTGCTCGCGCCCTCCAGCAGGGCCGAGCCCTCCACGCGGCCCTGGGCCCGCACCAGCGTGAAGGCGACCGTGGCCGCGGCGCCCGTGCGCACCGTGACGGTTTGCTGGGCCACCGCGTACCCCTGCCGCTGGGCGGTCAGGGTGTAGGTGCCCAACGGAAGCCCGGTGAGGGTGAACTGGCCTTGCGCGTTCGTCGTCGTGTTGGCGCCCGTCTGCGTCACGGTGATGGTGACACCCGAAGGGGTGGCGCCGTCCGACAGTTGCACGGTGCCCGCCACGTCCCCGCGCACGAGCGACAACGTCAGGTTGACCTGGCTCGGCTGGTTCGCGCGGACCTCCACGAGCTGTTGCGCGTCCACGTAGCTCTCCCGCCGCACGCGCAGGGTGTACGTGCCCGTCATCACGTTCTGGATGTCGAACTGTCCCTCGGCGTTCGTGGTCGCGGTGAGGGCCGCTTCCACCAGGGTGACGACGGCGCCGGCGTGGTTGCTCGCGCCTTCGAACTGGATGACGCCTGACACGCTGCCCCGCTCGCGTGACAGGGAGAGGTTGACCAGGGTGGAGCCCGTGCCCCGCACCTCCACCGTCTGCCGCGTCTCCAGGTAGCCCGCCTTCTGGAGCGCCAGCGTGTAGGTGCCCTGGGCCAGGTCGGAGAAGGTGAAGATACCCGTCGCGTCCGAGGTCGTGGTGGCGCCCGTCTCCACCAGGGTGACGGTGACGCCCGAGGAATCCAGGACGCCCTCCACTTGGACAGTGCCGAGGATTGAACCCCGTCCACGCCCGAGGTCGAGCCGCACGGAGGCCGTTGCCTCCGCGATGACCGTGACGGACTGCCGGGCCTCCGTGTAGCCGGACCGCCTCGCCACCACGATGTGCGTGCCCGGGGCGACGTTCTCCAGGGCGAAGCGACCGTCAGTCGCCGTGGTGGCGCTCAGCGAGGCGCCTTCCACGGAGACGCTGATGCCCCCGTGGGACGAGGCCCCCTCCAGGATGGCCTGGCCTTCGATGCGCCCGCGCTGCGTCCCCGAATCGGGCTGCGTCCCCGCGTCGGAGGGGGTCGTGGAGGTCGAGGAACAGGCGGAGAGGGCCAGCAGGAGGGCCCAGAGCCAGGAAGGGCGAAGGAGGCGCATGGGGTGTGCCACTCGGTGGAAACAGGAAGGGGACGGACGGCCAAGAAGCCTGACGGTACCTGGATTCTACGATTCCGTGGAATGGAGTGACCGCGGAAGGCGTGTGGGGGACGCGCCCGTCCCGCGAGAGGCCTTCCGCCCTGGCGCGCTCACGCAGTCGTGGGCGCCGTGGAGCCTGGCTACGTCGAAGCTCCGGCGCTTGACGGTGGCGACGCCGGACGCCCCGTAGAGCCACCGGGACCAAGGGCACTTCCAACACATGAACAGTTCAGAACACTCTCCAACCAGACAAACAAGACCCCAGGCAAACCAACTAAACTCCCGATGCCTCGCCAACCCACCCCCAGGAGAGCCTCTTGACAGTCCATGCAATCCTGAAGCACCTTCAACTCAGCGCGACATTTGTCTCGACGGCAATCCTGATTGGCGCCTGTGGGGAACCCCTCGCCGACGAGGAAGAGGATTTGAGTATAAGCAACAACACCGTTACCGCGCTCAACATCTACCCTCCAGCGGCGACCATGTCCTGCAGCAGGTATAGCCAAACCAGCACCTTTAGTTGCTCCGGCAATGCCAGCAATGGCGTGGCACCGTACACCTACCAGTGGCAGGAAGTGGATGACTTCGGTGGCGGCTCGACGAGTACCTACTGGTATAACGGCACGACCAGTCGGAACGGTGAATGCCAGTGGGGGCTCTATACCTATGGAACGTATTACACCAAATACGTCCGGTTCCGCGTCATTGACGCCAACACCTACGTGTCGAACGTGGTGGAGCGGAGGATCAACTGCTGGATTCCGACTGAGTAGTTCGTCCAGCCATTGCTGAGCAATGCCCGGGGACGTGCGCGAGCGTGCTCGGCCCGTCCCAGGCCTGCGCCACTCACGAGCGAACCCTCCCGAAATCCGCACCCATCCAGGTGTCATGGGCCTGGGGAATGGCTCGCAGCGGGAGTGGCCAGGCGGGCGGCCTTGGTAGCACGCCATCCCAGGAGGTCACTCGGCGGATGTTGGGGCCTGGCAAGCTGCCGCCCCCCACGCCACCGTGCCCATCGACAGTTGGGGACAGCGCCGCGAGGAGTTCCGGCTGGCCCACGCGCGGGTGGAGCTGGGGCTGGCTGGACCCCGATGCATGGCGAGCGCCCTGCCCGTGCGCCAGGTCAGCGTCGCCGTCGGCCGCCGCCCAGCCGTCTTCCACTCCTGGGTGCCTTGCCGTGATGCCCTCCACGACTGGGAACGCCGCGCTCCCCGTCCCCCCGCGGGCGTGGACGCTCACGGGTGGCCTCGGCGATCTCGTCCGGCATCCAGGGCCGGTCGAGCAGTTCCTGGAGCTCGAGGAGCGAGCGAGCTTCGAGCACGCCCCGCCGACCCCGGGCCACGCTGAAGCGCCGGGGGCGGTCGAGCAGCGGCAGCTCCTCCTCCACCAGCGTGCGCGCGAGCTTCTCCGGCAGGCGCAGCCGCACCACGCCTCGCGGGGCTCCGTCCGACAGCACCTCCACGTCGTACTCGAGCGGCACCTCCTGCTCGCGCACCTCCACGGCGTCCGGGAGCGCCAGGAGCGCCAGACGCGTCGCGGGCGGCACGAGCGCGTCCAGGTCAAGCCGCAGCGGGCGCGCCTTGAACTCGTCGAGCGTGTCCACCCCCTCCAACTGCGCCGCGTAGAGCGCGGTCAGCTCCGGTACGCCCAGCGGCGCGGTGGTGCCTCCCGAGCGTCGCCACAGCTCGCGCACCTCGGTGATGGCGACCCGGTGACGGTCCACCGCGGGATGGGGTGCCTCGCCCCGCGCCAGCGCCTCGGCGAGCGCGTGCCGGGCGGCCGTGGCGAGCTCCGGCCCCCAGGCGCGCAGCACCTCCACTTCCCGTTCGAGCTCGAAGCCAAAATAATCCCCCCGCGTCTCGAGCACGACCGAGCGGAAGCGCGCGTCGTACACCGGCGCCGCCGAGTGACGGCGGGCGTAGCGGCGCAGCAGGGACTGGGGAAGCTGGGTGCCTTCGATGCCGGCCTGCGAGTCGCCGTTGCGGCCGGCGAAGTAGCGCAGCGTGCCCGCCACCGCGCCCAGGTTGCCGCACACGCTCGTCTTCGACACGCGCGCGACCTCGCCCCAGGCGGTGCGCTCGTCGATGACCAGGTCGAAGGGCATGAAGCGCGCGAGCAGGTCGCAGAAGCGCCGGGAGACGCGCGGGTCCGCGAAGGGCATGCGCGCGGGCAGCGCCAGCCCCACGCTCCGGTACACGCTCGCCATCGCGAGCGCCGCGTCCTCCAGGGCCTTCACCAGCACCCCACGCGCCTCCGCCCAGGCCGCGAGCTTCTCCGCATGGAAGACGTGGCGCGGCAGCCCCTGCGCCTGCCCCACCGTGCCCGCTTCCCGGAAGGCCTCGGCGTAGAGGTTGTACGCCGTCAGATGGTCGCTGCCGGGCACGAGCAGCCCGTCCAGGTTCCGCTCCTCGCGAGTCATCCGGTGCAGCGACTCCACCGAGCTGCACACCGCGAGCACCGGCAGCAGCGCGTCCTCCGCGTTGACGATGAGCTCCGCCCACGGGCGCTCCACGGGCAGGGCCTCCACCGCGCGGCCGTAGTCGGACAGTCGACCGTCCGCGTCCACGATGTTGCGCGCCTGCAGCTTCGCGAGCGCCCGGCGATAGGCCTCGCGGTCCAGCGGCACGGGCAGGTCCAGCGCATCCGCCCGCACGCCCAGGGCCGCGGCGGTGAGCGCGACCCGCTCCGGCTCGCCCGCGAGCTGGAACTCGGGGGCGGTGGGCCGCAGCGAGGCGAAGTGCAGCGGCCGGTCGCTCAGGATGAAGACGCGCCCGCCCTCCACCCGCCCGTGCACGCGCCCCGCCATCTGCAAGAGCTCGTTGTTGCCCAGGTGCACGCGGGTGAGGACGTTGCGGCCGCGCTCCACCAGGTTCGTGAAGCGCATGTCGTCGATGACGACCGTGTCCAACCCTGGCACGTTGAGCGCGCTCTGCCCCGCCGCAGTCATCGCGAGCACGAAGGGCCGGGGCGCAGTGCCCTCCAGGAAGGGGCGGATGGCGCGCAGCGGCTCGCCGCCGTGGTAGTGCGCCGCGTGGAGCTCCGGCGCATGCGCGCGGACGTGGGCCGCAGCCTCCTCCACGCCCGCGCGGGTGGGCAGGAACACGCCCACGCCGCGCCCCTGCTGCTGCACGCCCCGTAGGAAGTCCTCGTCGAGGAAGGACAGCGGCTGACGGCGCTCCATCTCCACCTGGGCCGCCTTTTTCGGGTCGAATGAGGACACCTGGAGCACGTCCGCGCTGTCCAGGTAGCGCGCATAGAAGGCCGGGTCCACGGTGGCGGACAGCCAGATGAAGCGGCAGCCCACGCGCTTGCCCAGGGCCAGACACAGCTCCAGCTCGGCGGAGGTCTGGTGGATTTCATCCACGATGAGCGTGTCCTCGCGCCGGATGGCGCCGCCCTGGAACCAGCGCCGCGCGATGCCGGTGGTGACGATGACCACGTCCGCGAGCGGCGTCTCCGCGGTGGCTTCCCGCTCGCGGTTGACCACCGCCACCCGCAGGGGCCGCCGGCCCACGAGCGCCTCCGCGATAGGGCGGATGGCGAGCGTCTTGCCCGTGCCGGTGCCCGCGACGATGCCGAACCCCTGCCCGCCCCGGGCCAGCTCGAGGAGGCGCTCGCCGTGGTGCTCCACCAGGTACGTGCGCAGCTCCAGCCCGAGCGCCAGCTCGATGGTTTCACATGCGGCGCGCGTGGGCGCGAGGACCACCACCCTCCCGCGCTGGGGCGTGACGGCGGAGGAGGCGTCGGGGCGCGGCGGCAGGTATCGGTCGGTGGGCGTACGCACGAAGACCAGTGATACGCACGGGCGGGTGTCCAGGGGAAGCGATTCGCCCGCGGAAGAACGCCCCCGGGGAGGCAGGCAACCGTGCGAGGCAGGGGGCTTTGTCCGTGGACCCGGTTGGAATGTCGTCCGGTGCCCGTTCTCCGGACGTACTGGTGTCGGAACTGGGGGGTGATTTCTAATGAGAGGTGCGCAGAGCGTCTGGGCCGGCGTGTGCCCCAAGGGGGCAACGCGGCCTCTCCCCCGCCGGAGGCCTCACTCGGGAGGTCCTGTCAGAGGCCCTCCGCGGCCGTCGAGCTCCAGTCCGTAACCGCTCAGCAAGCCATCCATCCTTCCTATGTGCTAGTCGACCAATACGAGGTGGCCGATGGCGAGTGGAACAAGGACGCGAGCCGCGTCGCCTCCGCAGGGTCCCGCCAGCGTGCCTGTGATTTCCAGATCGAGTTCTCCGACGAGAGACCTGCTCGAGTTCTCCGTGATGTCGAGCCGGCCGGTGAGGTGATGCACCGCGGGTTGTTCGGGGTCCGCGCCAAAGCAGGAAATGTGGCCCCAGAGTTTGTTGACGCCCCGCGTGTGCGCTGAACCCGCTTCGAATTGAACACCAGCAGGTGTATGGGGAAACACCGTGGCCACGCCGTCGATCGTATAGGCAGCCGGCCCTGCGCCTTTCACGAATGGAGCCAGCTCAAGGCGAACGCAGAACCTCGATTCGTCATCGGCCACATCTGGGAGCGGGTCGTTCAATCCACACACCTCAATCTCGGCGTGCTCTTCACCGAACTGGAGGCTGACACGCCTTTCATCCTGGAAGGTTGTCCACGTGCATCCACGCCTCACACGGTAGAGGCCGAAGACATCCTTCAACGGTTCTTCGTCTGGCTCTTCGGGACAAGGCGCAGCGCCTTCTCCGCAAGCGACAATCGATAGGGCAAGGGTGAGGGGCAAGAGGCGGTTGAAAGGAGGATGCGTCCTTGCGATGGGCATGGCCCAGCAGGCCTGCAAGAGCGGTGCCCTCTCGCTTCCAAGCTCGTAGGGCGCGGAGGGTTCCGCTGGGTTTCCATCCGTGGACAGATTGTCCATCCGGGCGGCCTTCCGGCTGCCACTTGGGAGTTTGTAATACAGTTCAGCGGCCGCGCCCACCACGTTGGCCGTGTCACCCGATAGCGGGGCTCTTCAGGCGCGAGCCCGGCGTCAACTGATCAGCGGAGCCGCGCGGAGTTCGCCGAGAAACCGCTGCGGCGTCACGCCTGTGAAGGCGCGGAACTCGGCGATGAGATGTGCCTGGTCATAGTAGCCGGCGTCGGTCGCGATGCCCGCCCAGTCGGCATGTTCGTCATCAAGCGCGGCGCGCAGCGCACGATGGAAGCGTGCAAGCCTGGCAAATGCCTTGGGGCTCACGCCAATGGCTTCACGGAACACGCGACGGAGATGCCTCTCGCTCATCCCGATGTCGCCAGCGACGTCGTTCACGGGTGAGCTCGTCAGCCTCGCGGCGGCGCCGAGGGCGAGTTGCGAGCGAGTGCGGCGTCCGGCAGCGAGCGCGAGGCGTTCGGAGATCGCGCACTCCAGGATTGCGGCCGCATCGGCCGTGTCGCGGGTTTCACCGAGCCGCTCGAAGAGCCGCCGGGTTGCGGCGTCGCCCCACAGGTCCCCGAGCGCGACGATGCCCCCGGCAATGGCGGACGCCGGCACGCCGAGCACCGCTTCGTGCGAGCCCAGGTGAAGACGCGCCGTCACGGTGCGCTGCCCGCCACGAATGAGTTTTCGATGCACCTTCTGCCTTCCGCCCATCGCGTGTGCGTCGAGACCACTTCGGGCCGATGGCCCGAACCGAACGACCAGATGGACCTCCGGACGCGGAATCAAGACGCCTGGCACATCACGGTCGCGCTCGTCCACGAACAGCGCGGCTACGGAGGACGCGATGGATGCGCCCGGTTCGATTCGAATGGGGTGAACGGGGGCCGCGTGCATGAGACGACTCTGCCGCGCGCGTGACAGCGCCGCAAGCGCTGGCGCACATGTCCGTTTTCTCCAATCTTCGACGAGTCGCGATGGCTACGTTCCGCCCATGAAAATCCTTGTTACCGGAGCGACTGGAAAGGTTGGAAGCCGACTCACCAAGCGGCTCGCCGAGCGCGGCCACCAGATGCGCGCCCTCGTGAGAGATCCGTCGCGAGCCACCGCCCTGAACGAAGCGCGTGTCGAGCTCGTCCAAGGCGATTTGCTCGATGTAGACTCGCTCTCGGCCGCGGTGCGCGGCGTCGATGCAGTAGTCCACTGCGCCGCTTTCTTCCGCGGCGCCACTCCCGAGCAAGCGCACGCGGTCAATGAACTCGGCACGCAGCACCTCGCAAGCGTCTCCCGTGCAGCGTCCGTGAAGCGCTTCATCTTCACGAGTACCGGCCTGGTCTACGGCTCGAATGGGGGCCACCTCGCCAGCGAGGATGCCCCCTGCGCGCCGACGGTAGCATACCCGATGAGCAAGCTCGCCGCAGAGCGTTTCCTCCTCGATATCGAAGGTCTCGACGTGCGCGTGCTTCGCCTGCCGTTCGTGTACGGCGACGGCGACCCTCACATCGAGGAGGTGATTCCCATGATGCGCGGCTCCCCGCCAGACCAGCGCATGTCGATGCTCCACCACGTAGACGTCGCCCAAGCCGTCGCTCGCTTGCTCGAAGCGACTTCGCCTGCGCATCGCATCTACAACGTCGTCGATGACGAGGCCCCCGAGCTCGCCACGATCTTCACATCAGTGGGCGCGCCGCCGCCTGATGGATCGAACGCTGCGTTCGCGCGCGCGTTTGACGCGCTCCTCGATGGTCGCCGTATCCGCGAAGACCTCGGCTTCAAGCCCAGGTTCCCCCGACTCTCCGACGCGCTCGCCGCAGGCGCATAGAAGCGACGTAAGGACTTGAGTCCACATTACACGATTGATTAAGGGGACAGCTTGAAGTCTCACTCGCCATATACAGACGAGTCTTCGATCGACACCACCCGGACTCCCACCAGATTCGCGGCCTCCACGGCTTGCTTCACGTTCTCCGACACAAGAATGACAAGCGAATCCTCCGCAAGCCGAGACAGCGGAAGCTCCATGGTCCTTGACTCATCGATGCGGAGCTTCGTGAACTTCATCGGCAACCCCTTTGACGCCATCCGCAGCAGAGTCATGCCATGCATCTAGCCTTTGATACATACACACCTTCGCAACCATCGACGAACACTACTGCATCAGGACCTCGAAGGGCAGTCATGATGCATTCTCGCGGACGAGGACTTGTGGAAGGGCCGTGAGGTCGCGGGACCGGGCATTCGAGTTGGAGCTGGACTCCAAGCAGGAGAGGAGGAGGAGGTGAGCGACGGAACATGGCCCCGGCATCCCCAACCGGCGGCGCATAGGATGCGCCGCCATGGACTTCCAGGCGCGACTCGAAGCGATCACACGCCAACTCCGGCCCTGGTCCCCGCTCTGGTCCCGCTCCATCCTCCAGGGCTGGCCAGGGTCCGGCGCCGCCTATCCCGAGGACTGGCTGACCTATGCCCGGTCGCTCGATGACGCGGGCGAGCGGCGGCTGGACCAGGGGGGGCTCGCGGGTGCCCCGCCTCCGGACCTGGCTGCGCTCCTGGACGTCCTCCAGGACCTGACGGCGCTGCCCTGGCACGAGGGCCGTCACGCGCTGACTGTCACGCAGACGCAGGGCCTCAGCGCCAAGAAAACGCACGAGCTCGAGCGGGTGCTCGCCCTGCTCGCGCCGAGAACGCGCCACATCCACCAGGCGGTCGACATCGGCGGCGGCATGGGACATCTCGCCCGCCTCTGCGCGCGGACGTTCGGGTGGACCTTCCACAGCATCGATCGGGACGCCGTGTTGCAGGACAAGGGCCAGCGGTGGCTGACGAGCACCCAGTCCGCCTCCGGGGGCACCCTGCGCTTCATCCAGGCTGTCGTCGAAGACGGGAGCCAACCACAGCTCGATTCGCTCTTCTCCGGCCGGGACCGGGCCTCCATCGGGCTGCACACCTGCGGGCCGCTCGCCCTCACGCACCTCCGCAAGAGCCAGGGGGCGGGCCTCGTCCTGAACATCGGCTGCTGTTACGACAAGCTGGAGATCCCGCGGGACTACCCCGTCTCCCGCGTCGGGAGCGCGCAGCCGCTGCCCTTCACCCCGCATGCCCTGGCGTTGACGACGCGGGGACGGCATCACAAGACGGAGGAGGCGTTCGCGCGGATGAAGCAGGTGTATGCGTGGCGCTTCGCGTTCGACCTTCTCTCCAGGCGGCACTTTCCCGAGCGCGGCTTCGTGAGAGCAGGAGACGCGCCCCGGGCGCTCTATGCCGGACGCTTCGCCATCTACGCGCGGGATCGCCTGGCGCGCCTGGGGCTCGACCCCGGCATGACGGACGCAGCGCTGAATGCCTTCGAGGTGTCCGTGCGCGCCGAGACGCGGGACCTCCTGCTCTGCCATCTGCTGAGGGACCGCTTCGCGAGGGCGCTGGAGGTCGTGCTCCTGCTCGATCGCGCGTTGCTCCTGAAGGAATCGGGCTTCCACGTCGAGTTCCTCCAGCTCTTCGACCCGAGCCTGTCTCCGCGCAACCTCGCGCTCATCGCGTCGCGGAGCGCCTGAGTGGGTTCGGAGGGGTTCGAGGGAGGGAAGCTCCTTGGCGGCCTCATGCAGCGGCGGCGCAAGGGGGCGAATTCAGCGTCCGAGGTGTCCTGCAACCGCCAGCGGCGGAACGCCTCGCTCGGCGACGTCAGCTCGGCCGAGTTCGAGCAGGCTGTTTCACAGGTGCCGCAAGCCGCATCACCCACCTGCCCACGACACCGGGACAAGCTCACCCCTGCGTCCCCTCAACAGGGGCCCAGGTGAGGATTCCGCTCGTCCCCGGCTCGCTCCGCGCGAGCACCCGCCCATCCGACGACACGATGACGGCGGGCCCCGCAAGCGATGCTCGGACCGCGGGCGCGTGCTGCTCCACGGCGCGCAGGATGACCGCGCCCACGGCCTGCTCCCACGCGAAGCGGTTGCCCACCAGGGGCCGGTCGCTGGCGAGCACGGCGATGAGGTCGCCCCCGGCGGCCTGTCCCTTCAAGGACGTGAGGCGGCTGAAGGCCTCGTAGCAGATGAGCGGGATGAGCCGCCGCCCCGCCACGGACAGCAGCGGCGGAGCCTTTCCGGGCGTCAGCGGTTCGCCGCTGCCGCGCAGCCCCAGGAAGACGCGCTCACCCACCGGGACGAGCACCGCCTTGCCCCGGCTCGCCAGGAGGCGTCCCTGCGCGTCGAAGGCGCCCGCCGCGATGAGGTACTGGCCTTCCGTGCGCAGCGTGAGGCCCGCGAGGCTCGCCATCGGAGTGGACCACCATCTTCCCCAACGCCGCGTGCGCCATCGCCCTCATTGACCGCGTCATCCACCACGCGAGCATCATCAGCATCGAGGGCGACAGCTACCGCAGGCGCATGGCCGAGGAGTCGCGCGCGCAGCGCAAGGCCAAGAAGAGCTGAGCGTCCCTGCTACTCACCACTGCCCACCGGCCTCGCTCCGCGCCCCGCAACCGGGGCAGGAGCGAGGCCGTCTTGCATTGGCTCGACTCGATACCCGCGCCTGCCGATGACCCGATTTCCGCGCTCCGCGATGACCGCGTCGATGACCAGAATCCCGCGCTCCGCGATGACCGCCAACAACCCACAACCTCCTCGGACTCTTCCGCGCGACGGCGGCAGCGTAGCGGCCTGCCGCCCCCAGCGGCGGACCGGCATCTCTCGTCCGGCCTCCCGCCCAACCTCCATTTCCATTACCGCTACACGCTCCTAGAGACGCCAGAGGGGCACATTGCGGGCACATGAAGCCACGCAGGCAAACAAAAAGCCCAGCAACCTCTCGGCTGCTGGGCTTCTCACTCAGTGGAGGCGGCGGGAATCGAACCCGCGTCCGAAAGCCGTCCGTTCTTCGACCCTACGTGCGTAGTCCGCGGTTTGCTACGTCCCTGAGGCTCCCACGGACGGGATACTCAGAGCCGGTCCTGGAAAGGTCTCGCCACCTCGGGTCCAGGCGCCCTTGGCAGCCAGCCTGCATTATGACGGCCCATCCCAACCCCACAGGCCGAGAGCGGGGGGACCGCGCACTAAGAGCTGTTTTTAGGCAGCCAGCGCGAGCTCAACGTTGTCGTTGGCTTTTGTGTCTTTGCCGGGTTGGATTTACGAGCTACCAGACAAGCTCGGCACGCGTCTCGAACTTCATTGCCCCCGTCGAAACCAGGTCGCCCCCGGTAGGTTCACTGCACGTCACGCGGCTACTCACCGCGCCCCGTCTTCTTCACATTAACCGCTGCCGGGGGCGCGTCAATCCTCCTGAATGGCCGCAGGCCCACTTGGGCGCACGGACGTGGACACTCGGCCCACAAGCCCCTCCCCCACCGAGCCAGCCGTCGTAGGGTCGCCTACCCGCCGGGTCCCGCTTCCTCCGCCCCGGCCACGAGGCACCTGAATGAGACGACTGCTCCCCCTCCTTCTGCTCCTGCTGGGCC
>NZ_JABXEP010000319.1:0-2682 GCF_013372605.1 Myxococcus sp. AM009 | reverse complement strand
GTCCTGGGCGAGGCGTTCGACAGGGACCCGTTCCTCCTGTTCGAGCTGCGCGGCCCGCAGCGCGCTCAGCACCTGCTCCTTCGTCCGGCCGCGCAGCTCGAACAGGAGGAACGGGTCCCTGTCGAACGCCTCGCCCAGGACGTAGTGCGTCGCGGCGACGTGCTTGCACGGGTCGCCCCAGTCCGGACACGAGCACGCGGTCATCAGCTCCTTGCGGTTTCGGGGGAAGAGGCTGCCCCCCGCCGCGAGGAAGACGTCGTCGATGGCCTGGGGCATCGTCCCCGCGAGCAGCTCCGCGGCGTACTGCGCCCTGC
This sequence comes from Myxococcus sp. AM009, assembly GCF_013372605.1. NCBI lineage: Bacteria > Pseudomonadati > Myxococcota > Myxococcia > Myxococcales > Myxococcaceae > Myxococcus > Myxococcus sp. AM009. Next base: position 2,368 of record NZ_JABXEP010000319.1, on the reverse strand, counting down.
CCGCCATCCCCGCGATGGCCTTCTCCCAGACGCCCTCGTCGAGCTGCTTGAGCGTCAACGAGATGGCATAGGGCTTCGGGCGCGAGCCCGTCACCCGCGCGGTCACCTTGCCGCGCTGGACGACCAGGTCATGCGTGCGCCCCGCCCGCGCATACGTCCGCCCCCGGGACAGCCGCCCCGAGTCTCCGCCCAGGACGCGCTCCAGCGCCTCCAGCCACCGCTGGCCCCACCAGGTGGTGCCCGCCTTCTTCATCTTGATGCCATGCGCGGGCGGCGGGCGCTTCGGCGTGGACGGCCAGCCCCAGAAGTCCCTGCCGCTCATCGTGACACCGCCTTCTTCGCGCGCGTGCGGCCCTTCGAGCGCGGGGCGCGCGCGACGTCCCCGTCCTCCTCGCCTTCATCCGCGATGGCGCCCTCGGACAGGGAGAACAGCTCGCGCAGCGCGGCGGTGTCCAGCTCCGTCACCCAGTGCTCGCCCGTGCCCACGACGCTGTCGGCGAGCTGGCGCTTCTGGTCGAGCAGGCGGTCCACCTTCTCCTCGACGGTGCCCGCGCACACCAGCTTGTGGACCTGCACCGCGCGCGTCTGGCCAATGCGGTACGCGCGGTCCGTGGCCTGGTCCTCGACGGCGGGGTTCCACCAGCGGTCGTAATGGAAGACGTGGTTCGCCGCCGTCAGGTTGAGCCCCGTGCCCCCCGCCTTGACGGACAGCACGAAGACGCGCGGGCCGTGGGGCTCCTCCTGGAAGCGCCGCACCAGCTCATCGCGCGCCTTGCGGGACGTGCCGCCGTGCAGGAAGAGCACCTCGTGCCCCAGGCGCTCGGACAGGTGCGTCACCAGCTTGTCGCCCATCTCCCGGAACTGCGTGAAGACGAGCGCCTTGTCGCCAGCGGCCAGGGCCTCCTCCAGCATCTCCACCACGCGCGCCAGCTTCCCCGAGCGCCCCGGCAGGGGGCCGGACTCCCCCAGGTACTGCGCCGGGTGGTTGGCGATCTGCTTCGTGTACAGCAGCAGCGCCAGCACGCGGCCCCGGCGCTCCATGCCGTCGGCTTCCTCGATGCGCCGCAGCTCCTCGTCCACCACCGCCTTGTAGAGCGTGGCCTGCTCGCGCGTGAGCGTGCAGACGACCTTCATCTCGTTCTTGGCGGGCAGGTCGGAGATGATGGCCGGGTCGCTCTTGAGGCGGCGCAGGACGAAGGGGCTGACGAGGCGGCGCAGCCGGGCCGCGGCCTCCGGGTTGCCGTGGCGCTCGATGGGCAGCGCGAGCTCGCGCCGGAACGTCTCCAGCGGCCCCAGCAGGCCAGGGTTGGCGAACTCCAGGATGGACCACAGCTCCGCCAGGCGGTTCTCCACCGGCGTGCCGGTGAGCGCGAAGCGCTGGGTGGCGCGCAGCGCCCGGGCCGCGCGGGCGGTGGCGGACGCCGCGTTCTTGATGTTCTGCGCCTCGTCGAGCACCACCGCGCCCCACGCCACGCCCGCGAGCAGCGCGGCGTCCCGGCGCAGCAGGCCGTAGGTGGTGAGCACCACGGCCCCGGGCGCGCGAGGGAAGGCGCGCGCCGCGCGGGCCCGCTCGGCGCCGTAGTGGGGCGTCAGGCGCAGGGCGGGGGCGAAGCGGGCGACCTCGCGCTCCCAGTTGCCCACAACGGAGGTGGGGGCCACCAGCAGCGTGGGGCGCTGCTCGTCAGGCGCTTGTTCGAGCCGCCGCAGCAGGAAGGCCAGCACCTGCACCGTCTTGCCCAGGCCCATGTCGTCCGCCAGGCAGGCGCCCAGTCCCAGCGAGGCCAGCGTGTCCAGCCAGTGCAGGCCGCGCGCCTGGTAGGGCCGCAGCGTGGCGCGCAGCGCGCGCGGGGCGTCCTGGGCCGTGCTCCCGCCCTCGCGGAGCTGGCGCAGGCGCGCCTCCAGCGCCCCGGTGGCGAGCACGGTGACGGGGAGCCCGCCGTGGCGCGTCTCGCCGAGCAGGGACACGCGCACCGCCTCGCTCAGCGCCATGCGGCCGGGGCCCTGGGCGAGGTGACGCTGGATGGCGTCGAGCTCGTCGGGCGCCACCGCGACCCACTCGCCGCGGAAGCGCACCAGGGGCGCCTTGCGCCGGGCGAGCAGCGCCAGCTCCTGGGCGGTGAGCGGCTGGTCGCCCAGCACGGCGTCCCAGTCCACGCGCAGCAGCGCGTCCAGCCCGAGCCCGGCGGCGCCGCTGACCACCCCCGCGGCCTTCGTGCCCGCGCCCACGCGCATGCGCAGGCGGTGTCCTTCCGGCAGACGTGCGTGAAGGGCCCTGGTGCCCCCCGGTACCGTCCTCGGCCCATTGGAGTGGACCGGGAGAGACACGGTGGCGAGAGGCAGTATCGCAGCGGAGGAGTTGGAGGCGTTG
>NZ_JABXEP010000318.1:0-2684 GCF_013372605.1 Myxococcus sp. AM009 | reverse complement strand
GCCGTCCTCTCCCCACAGCCCCGCCCCTTCGGCCAACACTCCGAAGCGCGCCGCGTCAGGAAACGCATACACCCGTGCCCCGGCGAGCACCCGGAAGGCCGACCGTCCCAGCCGGAGCTGCGGCTCCAGGAACGGCGACACGACCAGCGTGGGGCCCGGCACGTCCAGCGGCGGCAGGGCCCACGGGTGGATGGGCCAGGACAGCACCCAGCCCTCCTGGGCGTCCGGCCCCCACTCGTAGCGGACGTCGGGGATGAGCGGCTCCAGGAAGCAGCCCGTGTAGAGGCACAGCGTGCGCTTCCAGGACACCAGGACGGGGGCCCGCGCGTCCTCGTCCCCGGCGTCCTCGGAGGCCCGGGCCGGCGTGGCGGCCAGGAGACACGTCAGCAGTCCCCCGGCCGCGAGCCCCTTCACCGCGCTACTTCCCGGTGAAGGTCGCGATGCGCTTCTCCAGGAAGGCCTTCATGCCCTCGCGCTGGTCCTCGGAGCCGAACAGGTCACCGAAGGCCTTGCGCTCGATTTCGTTGGCCGCGCGCAGGTCCTGGTCGGCGCCGGCCTCGATGACCTGCTTGGCCTTGGAGATGGCCAGCGGGCTGTTCTTGAGCATCTTCTCCGCCACGGCGCGGCAGTGCGCGAGCAGGCCGTCCGCGGGGAGGACCTCCAGCACCATGCCCAGCTCCTTCGCCTTCGCCGCGTCGATGCGGTCGCCGGTGAAGATGAGCTCCTTGGCGCGGGCGCGGCCCACCAGGCGGGTGAGGCGCTGGGTGCCGCCGAAGCCGGGGATGACGCCCAGGCCGACTTCGGGAAGACCGAGCCGGGCCTTCTCGGAGGCGTAGATGAAGTCACAGGCCAGGGCCAGCTCGGAGCCGCCGCCGAGCGCGAAGCCATTCACGGCCGCGATGGTCGGGATGGGCAGCGCCTCCAGCGCGGCCATGACCCGGTGCCCCAGGGCGCCGAACTCCTGGGCCTGGGCGTCGGTGAGCGCGGCCATCTCCGCGATGTCCGCGCCCGCGACGAAGGCCTTCTCGCCGCCGCCGGTGACGATGAGGACGCGCACGTCCGCGGGCAGGGACTTCAGCGCGGACTCGAGCTCCTGCAGCGTCTTGGTGTTGAGGGCGTTGAGCGCCTTGGGTCGGTCGATGAGGAGGGTCGCGACGGCGCCCTCCTGCTCCAGCCGGATGTTCTCGTAGGCCATGTTCGAGGCTCCTGGGGTGGAAGTGGGTCGCCGCGTGGCGGCTCAGTACTTGTAGAAGCCGCGGCCGGTCTTCTTGCCGTACCAGCCGGCCTCCACGTACTGCCGCAGCAGGGGGCTGGGGCGGTACTTGGGGTCGCCCAGGCCCTTGTGGAGCACCTCGGCGATGGAGAGCACGGTGTCCAGGCCGATGAAGTCCGCGAGCTGGAGCGGGCCCATGGGCTGGTTGGTGCCCAGCTTCATCGCGGTGTCGATGTCCTCGACGGAGCCCAGGCCCTCCATGACGGCGAAGCAGGCCTCGTTGAGCATGGGGATGAGGATGCGGTTGACGATGAAGCCCGGGTAGTCCTTGGAGACCACCGTCGTCTTGCCCATCTTCTCCGCGAGGGCGCGCGTGGTGGCGTAGGTCTCATCGGACGTGGCGGCGCCGCGGATGAGCTCCACGAGCTGCATCACCGGCACCGGGTTCATGAAGTGCATGCCGATGACGGACTCGGGGCGCTTGGTGTACGCGGCGAGCCGGGTGATGGGGATGGACGACGTGTTGGTGGCGAGCACGCCGCCCGGGCGCACGACTTCGTCCAGGTCCAGGAAGATGCCGCGCTTGAGGCCCTCGCTCTCCGTCACGGCCTCGACGGCGAAGTCCACGTCCTTGGCGTCGGTGACCTTGGTCACGGTGGTGAGGTTGGCCTCGGCGGCCTGCTGCTTCGCGGCGTCGAGCTTGCCCTTCTCCACCAGCTTCTTCAGGCCGGCGCGGATGCGGTCGGCGCCCTTGGCGAGCCCCGCTTCGGAGACGTCCGCCAGCGTGACGCGGAGGCCCGCGACGAGTGCCACCTGCGCGATGCCCGCGCCCATCTGCCCTGCCCCGACGACGACAATGTGTTCCGTTGCCATGGCGTGTACGCACCTTTTGGGTCGGAAAGCGTGAAGTACGGCGTGCGGGCGGCCTTAGCCCACGCCCCCGGGTCGGTCAACGAACTGCGGCGGGCAACTGGAGCTGCCGGACGATGTAGCGGTCCTCGCCGACGACGAGCGGCGTCTCCAGGCGCACACGGGCGTCGCTGCCCTCACGTTTCACGAAGAGCGCTGCGGCCCAGGTGCCCTCGGGCAGGTCCACCTTGTACGCGAGCTCGGGCGGCGGCCCCGAGGGGAAGAACCGCTCCTCGCGCTTGAGGAGCTGGCCCTCCGGGTCGGAGATCTGCAGGTCCACGGCGCGCACGGAGGCCCAGCCCGGCCCCGCGAGCTGGAACGCGACGTCACGCTCGGGCGTGCCCGTCACCTGCCACAGGTAGAGGCCCAGGGCGGCGAGCAGGAGCAGCGGCAGCCGCTTGGCCAGGGCGCTCTTGCGTTCGTTCGGGCGCGGGGCCGGTGCGTCCACCGCTACTCCTTCTTGGTGCGCTTGGCGCCGGGGCGCTTCGCGTTGAGCTCGGAGATGACCACGCTGGGCGCGGCGGAGCGCCCCGGCGCCAAGCGCACCAAGAAGGAGTAGCGG
>NZ_JABXEP010000317.1:0-2724 GCF_013372605.1 Myxococcus sp. AM009 | reverse complement strand
GGGTGGCGGCGCGCAGGGGCACCGCACGCGCTCCGTGCTCGTCGTGGCGGAGACGGCGCTGGCGGTGTTGCTGCTGGTGTGCGCGGGGTTGTTGCTGCGCAGCTTCGTGCACCTGCAACGGGCCGAGCCTGGCTTCGACCCCGAGGGTGTGCTGACGGTGAAGGTGGACTTGCCGCCGCTTCACTATGGCTTTGGCACCGCCGCGCCCGCGGCCTTCTATGACACGTTGCTCGGGCGGCTGCGGGCTTTGCCCGGCGTGGAGCAGGTCGGCGCGGTGAATGGGCTTCCACTGGATGGGGCCCGGTGGACCGTTCCCGTGAAGGACCCGCTGCGGCCTGTTCCGGAGGGGACGGAGCCCTGGCAGGCCAGCGTGCGCGTCGTGACGCCCGGGGCGCTGGAGGCCTTGCGCGTGAAGGTGCTGCAGGGCCGCGGCGTCTCGGCGGCGGACCAGGGCGCGGGTGGGCGCGCGGTGCTGGTCAACGTGGCGGCGGCGCGCCGCTTCTGGCCTGGCGAAGAGCCCCTGGGGCGCACGCTGGACACGGGCATGGACTGGGGCAGCGGTGCCATGGGCGGGCGCGTGGTGGGGGTGGTGGACGACATGGCGCTGGAGGGGCTTGGCTCGCCGTCCCTGCCGGAGGTGTACGTGCCCTACGTGCAGGCGCGGACCACGAGCATGGTGGTGCTGCTGCGCACGAAGGGGGCGCCGCTCGACCTGGCCCCCGCGGCTCGCGCGGAGATTCGTGCGTTGGATGCGAGCCTGGCGCCAGGGAGTGTTCGCACGCTGGCCTCGGTGGTTGACCGCACCGTGGCGCCGCTGCGCTTCTACCTGCTGCTGGCGGGGGCCTTCGCGGCGGTGGCGGTGGTGCTGTCGGCGGTGGGACTCTACGGCGTCGTGGCCTACGCGGTGCTGCAGCGCACCCGCGAGCTGGGCATCCGCATGGCGCTGGGCGCGCGTCGGGCGCAGGTGATGGGGCTGGTGCTCGGCCGCTACCTGGGGCTGACGGCCTGTGGGCTCGTCATGGGACTGGGGCTGGCGGTGGCCACCAGCCGCGGCCTCACGCACCTGCTGAGCGGCGTGCTGCCCACGGACCCATTGACGTACGCGGCGGTGGCGGCGGTGCTGTTGGCGGTGGCCGTCCTGGCGGTGCTGCTGCCCGCGCGCCGGGCCGCGCGAGTCTCCCCCGCGGTGGCGCTTCGGGCGGACTGAGCAGGCGTCCAGGGGCACTGCGTTTCACTGGGGCGCGCCTGGCATCACCCCGCGAGGTGGGGCGGACGAGCTTGGGGGCGCGCTCCAGGGGGCGCGTCGCACCGTGGCACCGGCTGGCAAAGCCGCCGGGCATGGCCACGGTTGGCTCCGGAGGCGAGGTGCGCCCTCCAGGACGAAAGGGGTCGGTCATGAAGCTCAAGGTGATGGGGATGATCGCGGGTCTGGCGTGGGGTGGCGCGGCTCTGGCGCAAGGCTCGCAGGAGCCGGCGATGCCGCCGGAACCTTCGACGCCGCAAGAGCCCTCAATGCCGCCGCAGGACCCATCGATGCAGCAGCCACCCAGCAGCGGCTCGGAGATGTCCGGCGGGATGGGCGGCAGCCAGATGCAGGGACAGCAGGAGCTGAGCGGCTCCGTGGTGGCCCTGCGGAGGGACAAGGTCTTCATCAAGGATGAGAACGGCGCGGTGGTGGCGATGGGCGTGAGCCACTCCACGCAAATCGATGGCAAGCCCATCGAGAAGCACCGGGACATCGACAGCCACCTCCGGCGTGAAATCAAGGAGGGGGACCAGGTCCGGACCAAGTTCAAGGTGGAGAAGACGACGGAGAACATGGCGTCTTCCATCGACAAGATGAAACAATAGTCCACGCCGCACGGGGATGGCCGCGGTCTGGAGCGTGACGGTGCAGGTTCACCGCCGCCCCGGCCGCGGCTTCCGCCGTTCGCGGAGGCTTGTGGGAGGCGCGGGCCTCCGCCTCTGCTCTGCCGCCGCCGTTCGAGCCGTTGCCTGCTCCCGGCGACCACGCCTGGTTGCCGCGGGGGGAGTTGGGGCCGGATGCGCACGACTTCAGCGAGGCGTTGAAGCTGCACCGCCTGCTCGACGCGATTGAGAAGGCGACGGGCCGGCGCCAGGCGTGGACGGAGCCGCTCTAATGCATCCGCGCCGCTTCCGCTTCGATGAGCCCGGCCAGGATTGTTCGGTGGCAGACCTGTTCGAGGATGCAGTCCTTTGAACAGAGGAGGGTCACCGTCTCACCCTGCCGCACTCGCCTGGCGAGCGCGGTGATGGCTTCTTGCTGCGACGCCATCTCCTGGAGGTACCGCTCGCGGTAGGCCTCCAGCGTGATGGGTGTGCGGCCCTTTCCATAGAAGGCGGCGAAGAGCTCCGGACTGGGCGCCAGGTTGCTCTGCCACGCGTCCCACGTCTCCTTGGCCTTGGGCAGGCCTCGTGGCCGGTAACGGCAGACAAGGACGCGGAAGCCGTCATCTGGCTCCGAAGGCACACACCAACGTTTGGTTTTGAGCGGCATCGCCGGGCAACCCTGAATCGGAGGGACGGTATTCCATCCGCGGGGGACCGGATTTCTTACCGGGACGGGAAGGGCTCTGGCCCCGTTGGCCCAGGGTGATGTCTCCAAGTGCTTGGAAATGCTGGCCTTGGGGCGTGGATCGGCGGCGGCACGCGCCCTGCTATGGGGTGATGCAGCAGCGTGACGGGGCAGCACGGGGGGCGGGC
>NZ_JABXEP010000316.1:0-2747 GCF_013372605.1 Myxococcus sp. AM009 | reverse complement strand
GCCCCAGTGCGCGCTGCCCGCCGCCGGTGTCCGGGCAGCCGGCGGCGGGCAGCGCGCACTGGGGCAGGCTGGTGCCCAGGTGGCTGATGACCGCTTCAATGGGCACGCCGCGGTTGGGGCAGTTGGCGCAGTGGTGCAGGGCCACCACCAGGTTGTCCGAGTGGCCGATGACGGGCGAGCCGGAGGAGCCGCCCTGCGTGTCCGCGTAGTAGCCGATGTCGTTGGGACCGCCCGACTGGCAGGAGGCCTCGTTGCGGCTGTAGATCTCCGCGAAGCCGGACTCGTCCCGGGCATCCGTGGAGCGCACGGCGATCTTCTTGCCGTGGCCGGCCGGGTGCTGCGGCAGGTAGATGCGCTCGTTCACCACGGCGCCGGAGGCGCGCAACTGGAGGTAGCCGTAGGTGTTCACCGGGTTCTGGGACAGCTGGATGAGCGCGTAGTCACGCGGCGCGTCCACCTTCACCAGCGTGCCGCCCGGGATGACGGTACCCGGACAGCCGAACCAGCTCGCGCAGCTCGTCGAACAGCTCGCGCCTTCCGCCATGAATTCGTAGTGGGTGTTCTGCGCCTCGCTCGCCGTACCGACGCAGTGCTGGTTGGTCATCAGGTGGCCCTGGCTGCCCACGAGCCAGCCCGTGCACGCACCGGAGCCGTTGATGAGCAGGCGCGCCACCGGACGGGCGCGGCCGTAGAGGGTGGGGTCGCTGGAGGCGTAGCAGGGGGCCCACTGCGTGTCGTCCGCACCGCACAGGGCCTTGTTGCCCGACAGGCCCATCTCCTCGTTGGAGTAGCCCCGCGCGAACCGGTCGATGGAGTAACCGTGCTTGTTGAGGATGCCGCGGCGGTTGACGCTGTCCTGGCTGTGCAGCTCGATGATGGCCGTGTCGCCGGCGATGTGGATGCCCCAGAAGCCACTGCGCGCGCCCGGGTGCGAGTTGTCGTAGCGCCACGACCGGGAGTTGTCCGGCGCGCGCACCACGACGAAGTCGCCTTCCTCCAGGTCGAGCCGCTCGAAGTGGGGCGCGATGTACGCCGCGCCGGGGTGGGTGATGACGTCCGTGTGGATGGGGCCGTCAAAGGCGCGAAGCTGCGTGGTGGCGTAGGGGTGGGTCGTCTCGAAGCGGCGGAAGACGTCCTCGCCCACCTTCGTGAGCCGCTGGGACGAAGAGGAGACTTCTTCCTGCTGGCAGACCTCATCGGAGGCCAGCGCCGACGGCGCCCCCGTGGCCAGCGCCGTGACGAGACATGCGAGTGGGATGCGTTTCATCGATTCTCCTGGGAGTGAAGCTCTTGCGGAGCTGACTGCACTCCCATTTATATCCTGTAAAACTGACAATTCACTGTAATGGCCCTGGGTTCCGCGGCAGGCGCAGCGTGATTGGAGTTTTCTCTCTTCACGGTGAGTGACACTCCGGCAGGCGCGGCGTGGTGTGTGGAGGCGTGGGCCTCGAGCCGGGGGCCTGGTTTCACTCGGAGCAGGTGCCTGTGGCTCCGCTCGTGCGGCCTGGCTGGCATGCAGGGGCCAGGCGACGGGAGGGGCGTCTCAGCCGCTGAGAAGGCGTCTAGAATCGGGCGGACATGGCCGAAAAGCTCGGAGCGATCCTGGTCCGCAAGGGCCTCATCACGCAGGCGCAGCTCGACGAAGCCCTTCGGGCCCAGCTCATCTACGGCGGAAGGTTGGGCTCCAACCTTGTCGAGCTGGACATCCTCGACATCGACACCCTGGCCATGGTGCTGGGGGAGCTGTGCCGCTACCCGGTGGCGCAGGAAGCGGACTTCGAGGCGGCGCCGGACGCGGTGCTGCACCTGCTCCCCGCTGCGATGGCGGAGAAGCACCAGGCCTTCCCGCTGGCGCAAGAAGGCCGGCGGCTCAAGGTGGCCATGGCCAGCCCGCTGGAAATCGAGCACGCGGATGCGCTGGGGTTCATCACCGGCCTGCGCATCGTTCCGTACGTCACGCCGGAGCTGCGGCTGTTCCAGTTCCAGGAGCTTCGTTACGGCATCAAGCGCGAGATGCGGTTCATCCAGATGAGCTCGACGAAGCGCCCGAAGCGGACCGGGACCGCGGCGCTGCCCGTGGAGGTCTCTTCGGCGCCCGCCGCGCTGAGCATGACGCCGCCGCCTCCCGCGCCCGTGCGAGCGGAGTCCGAGGCGGAAGGGATGTTTGGTGGGCTCGCGCCCGGGCAGTACCTGAGCGGCGATGACCCGGACACGGAGCCCGAGGATTCCGGCTCGGTCCGGTGGGCGCCAGCCGTGTCGGGGAGCTCGCATCCGTCGGACCATCTGCCGCCGCCCGCGCCACCGGTGGCGATGATTGATTTCGGGGAGGACGGCGGGATGCGGGTGGTGACGCCCGAGGTGCCCGTGCCTCCGACGCTGACGCCCGTGGGTGGCAGCGCGCGGCCCGCCTCGCCGCCGCGACTCACGCCGACGGAGACGCCGCGTGCCGTCGCGCCGCCTCCGTTCGCGATGGAGCCGGAGCCCGCGGAGGAGATAGACCTCCTGGAGGATGGGGAGGTGCTGGAGGAGGGCGACGTCGTCGAGGACATGGCCGCTGTGCCCGAGGGCTTCGATGGTGCTCCCGCGCCGGGAGTCGCCGCGGGCTCGGCCATGCCGGTGGCTCCGCAGGGCGCCGGTGGGGGGACGCAGCCACCTGGATTGGCGTCGCGGCAGGGTGTGGCGACTCGGCCTCCGGTTCCTCCGATGGGCGCCGCGTCTTCGGAGCCCGTGCCGCCGGCTCGGGGGGC
>NZ_JABXEP010000315.1:0-2753 GCF_013372605.1 Myxococcus sp. AM009 | reverse complement strand
GCGCGGGGGCGGCCTGCCCGGGCACCGCGCCCATGGCCACCAGGGCCGCCTGGACGGGGGACAGGCGAGCGGCCGGGGCGCGCGGAGCCTGCGCGGGACTGGAGTCGCCTGGGGTGGCCTGCGGAGCCGGCACGGGCTGACGCTGCGCCGAGGCGGCGGTCTGCGGAGCCGGCGCGGGCGGACGCTGCGCTGGAGTGGCGGCCTGCGGCGTCGGCACGGAAGAACGCTGCACGGGGGCCGCGGCCTGCTGAGTCGGCGCGGGCGTGGAGACCACCGGCGCTCCCGCGGGGCTCACTCGCGCCTGCGCAGGCCCCACCGGACCAGCGCCCTGCGCGAGCCCGACAGTCACCACCTGCCGATTCGCGGCGCCCACGGCCGCAACCGCGAGGGCGGGCTGCTCGACCGCCGCCACCGGCGCCTGAACCACCGCGGCGACAGCCACTGCCGACGCGACCGCCTGCACCGAAGCCGCCACCGGACGAGGCTGCTCCAGCCGCGCCCGCACGGGCTTCACGGGCAGCGTCGCCAGCCGGCGGATCTCCCGGCGGCGGTGCGTCTCGTCCAGGGCCACCACCGACGACACGTCCTGCCCCAGGATGCGCGACAGGCTCTGCGCGGCCGCCTTGCGCACGCGCTGCTCACGGTCACCCAGGGCGCCCAGCAGCAGCGTGCGCGCGTTCTCCCCGGCGCCCGCCCCGAGCGCCAGCGCGGCCAGCGCGCGCGCCTCCGGATCCGCGTCGTGGATGGCCTCCTCGCCCAGCCGCCGCGCCGTCTCCCCTTCCAGGCCCAGCGCCAGCAGCGACGCGCGGCGGCGCACCGAGCGGTCCGGATCCTTCATCGCCTGCGCCAGGTGCGGCGCCGCGTCCGTCGGGGCCAGCGTCAGGAGCGCCTTGAGCGCGGCGATGCGCACCTCCGGCACCGGCGACGCGAGCAGCGGCGACACCACCGACGCGCCCTCTTCCTGGCACAGCGACGCGAACGCCTGGAGCAGCGCCACCTGCGCCGTCGGATCCGTCTCCGCGTGCAGCGCCGACGCCAGCGCGGGCGCGGCGGCCGGCTGAGACAGCGCCTTCAGTCGCTCCGCGGCGCGCACCCGGGCCGCGCCATCCTGCGCGGACAGCTCGCGGACGGAGAACCCGAACAGCGTCTCATCCGTCGTCCCGCCGAACCCCGCGTGCGAGGACAGCTCCGCGTGCTGCGCCGCGCTTACCCCCAGCCGCCCCGCCTGCTGGAAGCGCTGCGCCTCACGCGCCACCGGAGACAGGCCGTCGTGCTCGACGACAGCGGCCACGGGCGGCTCGCTCACCGGCGCTGGCGTCAGGGGAACACTGGCCGCCGTCTCACGCAGCGGCAACGACGAGCGCCGCGTGGGGACCACCAGCCCGCGGGCCACCGGCCCCGCCTCACCGCGCAGCAGCACCTCGCTGCGAAGCTGGGAGATGAACGACGCCAGGTCGAGCCCCAGGTCGTCGTCCTCGTCGTCACGCTCCTGGGAGGAGGCGCGGATGCGCCCCACGTCCAGCAGCTTGTCCATCATCTGGTTCCGCTCGCCGCGCAGGGCCTGGTTGAGCCGGGCCAGCTCCTCGCGTTCGGCCTGGAGCCGACCCGCGCGGACCTCCAGCTCGGCGACCTCACGGCGCAGGCCCAGCTCACGCTGATGCGTCTGGGCCACCTCGCGCTTGAGGTGCTCCATCTCCTCGCGTGTCGAAGTCAGCTCGCTGTGGAGCTGTTGGGCACGCGCCTCGAAGTAGACGATCTTTTCGAGTGCGCTCTTGAGCAGCGCGTCCGGACGCTCGTCGCTCACGACCTCAACAGCCTCCCCGCGAGGCACGCGGCGCGGCCTGCGGATCCGAGTCACCGGGGGTTTGCACCGGATTCCCGGTACCTACCGGGGGGCCCACCCTACGTCAGACGTCCTCACTTCGTAAACCACGGAAACACCAGGGCTTTTTTCAGCGCGCCCCGGGCCGTCATTGACAACGCCGCCCAGGCCGAATTTTCGGCTTCAGAGCACCTACGGGGGCCGCGCGAGACACCTCCGTCTCAAGGGGATGAAGCGCTCGATTCCGGACGCTCCAGCGGGCCCTCCCGGAAGCCCCGGAATGTCAGACCCCACTCGTAATCTGTGTTCCACGAGGCAGCCAACGGCCGTCACTTCTCCCCGGTGCCTCTCCGCCTGGATGCGGGGGGACGAAGCCCTCTTTTCGACAGGTTTTCCGCACGCCATGGAACAACGACTGGCAACCCTCATTGGAAACGCGGTCCGCGCGGCGCGACAACGGCTGGAGCTGACCCAGGCCGACGTGGCCGAGCGCGTTGGCATCGCCACCGAGGTGTATGGCCGCCTGGAGCGCGGCCACATGCTCCCCAGCGTCCGCACGTTGCGCAAGCTGTGCCTGGTGCTCAACTGCTCGTCGGACGTGCTGCTGGGAATGGCAGGCGTGGAAGGCGCGCCCACGCTGGCGGAGGACCCGCCGGAATACCGCGAGCGCCCGGAGGTCCGCCGGCTGCTGCGCACGGTGCGCAAGCTGGACGCGCCGCGGCTGCGCCTGCTCGGGCAGGTGGCGAACGCGCTCGAGACGTAGCGGTACAGCGAGGACCCGGCCGGGGCGGTGGAGACCCTGGCTGGGACCTGAAGGGTGGTGAGGGGCCGGACGGATTGCGCCCTGGCGCAAGCGCTTGGCGCGTGGAGTGAAGCAGCCGCTGCTGGGGGGGCGTACTGAATGCTTCATGACCCCCGCCCGCCCCTCGCC
>NZ_JABXEP010000314.1:0-2889 GCF_013372605.1 Myxococcus sp. AM009 | reverse complement strand
GAGGAGGGGAGAGGGGAGGAGCGCCTCGGGGAGGAGGCGTGAGAGTTGGTGTCGGAGAGAGGAGGGGAGGAAGGGGGTGGCGTCGTCGAGGACGAGGAAGGCGACGAGGCGGACGTCGGAGGAGTGGGGAGAGGAGAGAGGAAGGACGGCGGCCTGACGGACGCCGGGGAGACGGCAGAGGGCGGCCTCGACTTCCTCGGGCTCGACGCGGACGCCACGCACCTTGAGCTGGAAGTCGGTGCGGCCGAGGTAGGAGAGGGAGCCGTCGGGATTCCAGCGGACGCGGTCGCCGGTGCGGTAGAGGCGAGCGCCGGGAGAGGAAGAGAAGGCGTGGGGGACGAAGCGCTCGGCGGTGAGGTGAGGAAGTGCGCGGTAGCCGCGAGCGAGGCCTTCGCCGCCGAGGAAGAGCTCTCCCGGGACGCCGATGGGAGAGGGGAGGCCGGCCTCGTCGAGGACGTAGGCCTGAGAGCGAGCCAAGGGCTGGCCCAGGCGGACGGGGCGGTGGGCTTCCACCTTCTCGGCCACCACGCAGATGGTCGTCTCCGTCGGGCCGTAGGTGTTGAGCAGTTGGAGGGACGAATCCTGGAGCTGCCGCGTCAGCGCATCCGGCAGCGCCTCGCCTCCCGAGATGAGGCGCTTGAGCGTGCGAAGCGCCGCAACGGCTCCGGGCTCCTCCATCGCGGTGGCCAGCGAGGACGGCGTGGTGCTGACGTGCGTGATGCCGTGGCGGGCGATGTCGCGCCCCAGCCCCAGCGGCCCTACGTCACGCAGCACGACCGTGGCGCCTCGAGTGAGCCCGTAGAACAGCTCCTCTAGATGGATGTCGAAGGAGAAGCTGCTGGAGGAAGCCCAGCAGTCACCCGGACGCGTGTCGTAGAGGGAGTCGAAGGAGTCGAAGGCGTGGACGAGGGAGCGGTGAGAGAGCTCAACGCCCTTGGGCTCGCCAGTGGAGCCAGAGGTGAAGAGGAGATAGGCGAGCGAGTCCGGGAGGACGCGAGGGAGGGGAAGTGAGGACGGAGACTCAGGCGAGAGCGGCTGGACGAGGGGAATCGCCAGCGAGGCGTCGGAGAAGAAGTCCGGGCGAGAGAGGACGAAGCGAGCCCGAGCCCGGTGGAGAAGCGAGGCACGGCGCTCGTGCGGGTGAGTGGCTTCGAGAGGAAGGCAGGTGGCGCCACTGAGGAGGATGGCGAGGAGGCCGACGACGGCGTCCTCGGAGCGCTCGAGGCACAGGCCGACGACGTCCTCCGGGAGGACGCCAAGGCCAAGCAGGTGCTGGGCCAGGCAGGTGGCGCGAGCGTGGAGCTGGGAGAAGGAGAGGCGAAGGCCGGAGGAGGCGAGGACGAGTGCGGTGGCGTCGGGAGCGCGAGCGACCTGGGCGGTCCACAGGGAGGACACCGAGGCGAGGGAGTCGAAGGGCCTGGAGGTGTCGTTGAAGGAGAAGAGGACCTGCTGGCGCTCGGAGGCGGAGAGGAGGTCGACGGACGCAAGCGGCGCGGAGGGAGCGGCGAGCGCGCCTTCGAGCAGGCGCAGGTAGTGGCCAACCAGGCGCTGGATGGAGTCGTGCTCGAACAGGTCGGTGCTGTACTGCACCGTCACGCCGAAACCTTCCGTGCTGGCGTGCACCGTCAGCGACAGGTCGAAGTGCGTGGTGTGGATGTCCAGTTCCAGCGGGCGCGCATCGAGTCCAGGGAATGCGCCTGTCAACGCATCGCCCTGCTGGTACAGGTCGAACATCACCTGGAAGAGCGGTGAGTGAGCGGAAGTCCGCTCCACGCCCAGCGCACGAACGACGCGCTCGAAAGGAACGTCCTGGTGGGACATGGCCTCCAGGGTGGTGGCGCGGACCTCGGAGAGCAGTGAGTCGAAGGAGCTGTCCGCGTGCACCTGGCTGCGCAGCACCAGCGTGTTCACCAAGGTGCCGACGACGTCCTCGGTGGCCGGATGGGTGCGGCCCGCGACGGGCGTGCCGACGCAGAAGTCGGACTGCTGCGAGTAGCGGCGCAGCAGCGCGGCGAAGGCCGCGTAGAACACCATGAAGGGCGTGACTTGCCGCTCGCGGCAGAGCGCGCGCACGGCCTCGTTCAGGCGAATGGACAGCGGCTCCCGGCGGGTCAGCCGTCCCCGAGGTGAGAGGACTGGAGGCCGCGCCTTGTCCGTGGGGAGCGACAGGACCGCCGGTGCGCCGGTGAGCTGCTGCTTCCAGTATTCGAGCTGCGCGTCCTCGCTCGCGAGCACGGGGGCGCTGCGCTGCCAGACCGCCACGTCCGCCCAATCCAGTGTCACAGGTGGCAGCTCGGGAGCTGCGCCCTGCTGGAACGCTCGATACGCCACGCCCAATTCGCGGACCAGGATGGACAGGGACAAGCCATCCACCGCCAGGTGGTGGAAGACGAGCGACAGGACGTGGTGCTCGGCAGAGAGACTCAGCAGGCTGAAGCGATAGAGCGGGCCATGCTCCATCGAGAACGGCGTGTCGATCTCCTCCCGCAGCCAGGGCTGCACCTCGTCGGCGGCCTCCACCTTCTGGTGACGGAGGACGCGTGTCGGCACCTCGAGGAGGAAGGGAGCAGGGCGCCCTTCGTCAGAGGGGACGGCGAGGCGGAGCACTGAATGGCGAGAGAGAAGCCAGCGGAGTGCGGACGACAGCGCCTCGACGTCGAGAGGGCCGTGAAGGAGAGCGGCCTCTGGGATGTGGTAGGCGGAAGAGTCGGGCTGGAGCTGCTGGATGAACCACAGGCGCTCCTGCGTGGAGGAGAGCACCGGCGCGGCCTCGGCCCTGGGAGTGGGCGCGGGCAGGAGCGACTTGCCGGTGCCGGCCAACCCTTCGACTACCTGGGCGAGAGAAGCGACGGAGGGAGCGGAGAAGAAGGAGGAGAGGGGCAGGTCGAC
>NZ_JABXEP010000313.1:0-2922 GCF_013372605.1 Myxococcus sp. AM009 | reverse complement strand
GGGCCCGGGCGGGCTACCGCCACCCTCAGTCCCGGCGCGAGCCGGGGATCCACCGAGGCGAGAATCTGTTCGACGAGGTCCCGCCGCTCCTCAGCGGACGGTGCCGACATAGATGTAGGCGGTGCCGAACGTGAGCGCATGCGCGGACTTTGCCGCGTAGGCCCCGGACTGGTCCATCAACTCCAGGAACTTGTCGCCAGCCGGGAACGCGGCGGACGTCTTGGGCAGGTACTGGTACGCGGCGCGGTTGCCCGTCAGCAGCCCACCGACGGCGGGCATCACCGTCTTGCTGTAGAAGCGGAACAGGGCCCCGAAGGCCCCCGTGGGCTGGCCGAACTCCAGCACCACGACATGGCCACCGGGCCGGACCACCCGCGCCATCTCCTTCAGGCACTTCACCGGGTCATCCACGTTGCGGATGCCGAAGGAGATGGAGGCCACGTCGAAGCTGTCTGCCGCGAAGGGCAGGTCCATCGCGTCGGCCACCTGGAAGTCCACCTGGAGGCCCGCCTTCTCCGCCTTGGCGGGGGCGCTCTCCAGCATCTCCGGGCAGAAGTCCGTGCCCACGACGCGGCCGGAGGCGCCCACCTTGCGCTTGAAGGCCAGGGCCAGGTCGCCGGTGCCCGAAGCGCAGTCGAGGACGCGGTCTCCCTCCTTCGCGGTGCTGAGCCGGACGGCCTTCCGGCGCCACAGCCGGTGGATGCCGAACGAGAGGACCTCATTCGTCACGTCGTACTTCGTGGCGATGGAAGAGAACATCTCACGGACTTCAGTACTCATCGCGCCCTCACGACCTGGGCCGGGCTCTCCGGCCGCCAAAGGTGTCGGTCCACCGCGTGTAGCACGGCTGGCAGCCGCCGCATCAACGTCTCGAAGCCTTCGGGCGTCAGGGCCTGGTGCCCATCGCACATGGCCAGCTCGGGCTTCGGGTGGACTTCAATCAACAATCCGTCCGCCCCCGCGGCCGCGGCCGCCAGCGACATGGGGAGGATGAGCGCCGGGTCCCCCGTCGCATGGGACGGGTCGACGATGACGGGCAGGTGGGAGCGCTGCTTCGCCCAGGCCACCGCCGCCAGGTCCAGCGTGTTGCGCAGCTCCGTCTCGAAGGTGCGGATGCCGCGCTCGCACAACATCACCTGCTCGTTGCCGCCGTCGAGGATGTACTCGGCGGCCAGCAGCCATTCCTGCAACGTGGCCGACAGGCCTCGTTTGAGCAGCACGGGCTTGCGCACCTTCCCCAGCGCCCGCAGCAGCGAGTAGTTCTGCATGTTGCGCGCGCCCACCTGGAGGATGTCCGTGGACTCCTCCATGAGGGGAATCTGCGCCGACTCCATCACCTCGCTGATGATGGGCATGCCGTGGCGCCGCCCGGCCTCCGCCAGGACGTGCAGGCCCGGCTCGCCCATGCCCTGAAACGCGTAGGGGCTGGTGCGAGGCTTGAATACGCCACCGCGCAGGACATGGGCGCCCGCGGCGGCCACTACCGAGGCGGCGTGCTGCACCTGCTCCGCGCCCTCCACCGCGCAGGGACCGGCCATGACGACGAACCCGGGACCTCCGACTTCCACGGGGCCCACGCGCACGCGCGTGCCTTCGGGCCGCTCCGCGCGAAGCACTCGAAGCGCGCCCGGGGCCCGTCCGGACCCGGCTGGTTCGTCTGGCCGCTTGCCTCCCACGGACCCTCTCCTTCATGGAGTTCAAGAGGTTTTGAACTCCTTGGTGCATGTATAGCCGAGATGGCTTAGAAGACAACCGAAGGTGATTGCGCCGCAATCGCCGATGAGGAACGCTGATGAAGACGCTCAATCCCGTTGAGAGCCAGCGCTGGGTGGCCGGAATGACGCCCCTTGCGGTGGTGGATCCGCTCGCGGGTGCGGACGTATTGGGCGTTCCGACCATCTATTGGGAGCGCCCGCTGGCGCAGGAGGCGGCGGCGGGGTGGGGCGAGGCCGCGGTGGTGGAGGCGCGGGACGCCTCCGACATTCCTGGCGTGCTGGCCTCGCTCGGGCGCGCGCGGGTGCGTTGGCTGGGCGAAGCCCCGGAGTCAATGCCGGGTCCCTGGTTTGGTGGCATCCGTTTTGGTGTCTCGGGCACGGTGGACGCGGCGTGGGCGTCGCACGGCGTGACGCGCTGGACGCTGCCCGAGGTGCTGGTGCTCCGCACGGCGCGCGGCGTGTGCGTGGTGGCGTTCGCGCAGGAGGGCCGAGGGGGCGAGGACCTGGTGCGCTCGCGGCTGGAGCGCGTCTGTGCCTGCTTTCCGGAGTCGTACCGGCATGCGCGCGGTGAGCCCGTGGCGCTGGAGTTGAGTGCGTCGCGGCCGGACTTCGAGGCGCGGGTGCGGCGCGCGCTGGACGCGATTGCGTCCGGGCACCTCCAGAAGGTGGTGCTGGCGCGCCCGCTGGATGCGGAAGGGGCCGCGCCCTTTGACGTGGTGGACGTGCTGGCGCGGCTGCGCGAGCAGAATCCCCGCTGCGCCACCTTCCTGTTCCGCGCGCCGGACGACACGTGCTTCCTGGGCGCCACGCCGGAGACGCTGTGCCGGGTGGACGGGCAGGTGCTGGAGACGGAGGCCCTGGCGGGCACGGCCGCGCCTGGCCAGGCGGACGGCCTGCGGGGACACGACAAGGACGTGCGCGAGCACGCGTCGGTGGTGGGCTACCTCGTCGCCGCGTTGAAGCCGCTGGCGCAGCAGGTGTCGTCGGACGCGGAGCCCGCGCTGCTGACCTTGAAGAACGTGGTGCACCTGCGGACGGGGTTTCGCGCCGAGCTTCGGCCCGGGGTGACGCCGGCGCAGGTGGTGGAGGCGCTGCATCCCACGCCGGCCGTGGGCGGCACGCCCCGTGAGCGCGCGCTGTCGTTCCTGGTGGAGCACGAAGGCCTGGACCGTGGCTGGTACGCGGGTCCGGTGGGCTGGGTGGGGCC
>NZ_JABXEP010000312.1:0-3114 GCF_013372605.1 Myxococcus sp. AM009 | reverse complement strand
GGATGGTGGGGAGGCGGCGATGGGCAATCGGGGTGCTGGCGTTCGGGCTTCTCCTCGTGGGGTGCGGGGAGAGGGCGCACGCGGCGGCTCGCGCTCCGGGCTTGGAGGTGGCGGGGTCGGCTGCAGGTGAGGGTGAGGGGGTCCTGGCGTGGACGCGTCCGCTGGTTCTGGGGGACAGCGAAGCGCCACATGCCGTGGTGGCTCCCGACGGGGACGTCCTCGTCGCGGCGACCTACCGTGAGCCTCTGGACCTTGGGGGAGGCCCCCTGCCCTTCAACCACGTATCAAAAGCGCCTCACCTGCTGGTGGCGCGCTTCTCTCCGGAGGGCACCCTGCGCTGGGCGCATGGGCTTTCGCCGGAGGCAGACACCGCGCGCGCGCACGTGGGCGGGCTCACCGTGGATGGCGAAGGCAACGCGTGGCTGGGCGGCGTCTCCGCCGGCTTCGCGCTGGGCAAGGCGACCATCCCACCCGGCGCCTTCCTGGCCCGGCTGTCGCCCCAGGGGGCGCTGGAGCGCGTGCGGCGCTTCGACGGCACGGGTGCGCTCACCGTCCATGCGCTCGCGCCGGACGGCACGGACGGCGTGGTGCTGGTGGGAGACTTCCATGGCCAACGCGACTTCGGTGACGGCGTGAGGAAATCCCCACGGGGCCAGCGCTCCGCCTTCGCGGTGAGCCTGGACGCCAGCGGACAGACGCGCTGGAGCCGCACCTGGGCCGCGGGGGACGAAGGCCTGGTGACGGCTCGGGCCGTGGCGGTGGATGTCTTTGGCGGCGTGCACGTCGCGGGGGCCTATGCGGGCTCCGTCTGCTTTGGCGGGTCGGCGCTCGTCACGGTGCGCCAGCGCACGCCCTTCGTGCTGAAGCTGTCCTCAGACGGCGCGCACGCCTGGAGCCGGGAGTTGCGGGGCACCGAGGGCACCGCCAATGCCCTGGCGGTGGGCCCCGACCGCGTCTTCGTCGGTGGGAACTTCTCCGGACGCTTCTATTTCCAGGGGAAGCCTCACATCTCCAACGGCTACCAGGGGTTCGTGACGGTGTTTGATGCCCAGGGCAAGGAGCGCTGGGCGCGCTCCTTCGCGGCCACCGCCACCGCGCTGGCCACGGATGACGCCGGGCAGCTCACCCTGGCGGGCTCGCATGATGGCGGGCTGGATCTGGGTGGCGGCGGCGTGCCCGCGGGCCTCTACGTGGCCCGGCTCCACCCGGAGGACGGCGCTTCGCTCTGGGTGCGCAGCTTCACCAGTCCAGGCCCCACGCTGGCGCGCACGGTGGCGGTGGATGCGAGCGGTTACGCGGTGGCGGCGGGCGCGCTGGCGCGCTCGCATCCAGAAGGCACGCCCTACCCTCGCCCGCGGGATGGATTCCTCCTGCGGCTGCGGCCCTGAGCCCGGCGGACGGCACAGCGCCCGGGTCATCGACGCTGGGGCCTCAGCGAAGCTTCGGACCCGTGGCGGACACGCTCGCCGCGACATCCGCGTCCCGAATGCGCCCCTGCCGTCGCATTTCACGCGCCAGGAAGGGGGCATCCCGCTCCAGGGACCAGAGCGGGACAGGTTGATGAGCAACCGCTGGGCTCCAGTAGCTGTCGAAGTACCTTCGACACATGTGCTGGTACTCACGAGAATCGAGCCCCAACCGCTCGATGGTTTCACGGACCCTGGCTTCCACCTCCGGGGCCAGGCCCACGGCGGGCTCCACCTTGAACGTCCCCAGGTTGAGGACAAACCAACCGTCCTCAACCATGCACGGATCGAGCACGTTGGCGAACTCTCGCTTGCGCGCATTCATCCGTGAGCAGGCCAGACGATAATTGTCCCATTCATAAGCCTGCCGATGCTCCGTGCTCACCATGGCGACAAAGTGGTCGACCGTCGGCCCACAGAGCGGTTCGATGTAGAAACAGGCGTATGCGCAAATACCCCCATATGCGGCGTGCAGGACAGGCAGCGCGCGGGTCCAGTAGGGGTGTCGCCGAAGATCCGAAGCCTTCAAATCTTCGATTCGCTCCGCTCGCCTGGTGATTCGCGGCCCCGTGCGCTTCATCAAGGGCGGCTGGCCAACCAGCTCAGCCAAGGCACTCAATCCAGGCTTCCGAACCTGGTTTTCGAAATCAAAGACAGGAGGTCGCGGCTCTGGCTGCTTCAAGACACGAATCACTGGCTCAGCCCCGCCTCGCGCGCCCAGAAGCGCCACCGCAGCCAGAATGGGTCAACATCGGGAAGGCTGGCGCGCAGCGCGTCGCGGGCCTGGGTGAACTCGTCGGACGACACGCCCTGTCGCCGCTCCATCAATGCCTCGGCGCGCTGGATGGCTTGCTCGGCCTCCAGCGAGCGGGGCTCCCCGAGGTCGAAGATTTCAGAAACGAGCCAGGAGTTCGCGTCACCCCGGCGATGCCATTCCTCCTTGTGAAGGACAACCTCCCTGTCCTGGAGATTGAGGTGCCACAAGGCATCTTCCTGGGCGTCAAAGAGCGGCTCCAGTGAAGCCAGTAGCAGCGGCGAGTGTGTCACGGCGAGAATCTGGACCTGGACGTCACCAGCGCCCGTGAGCGCCTCCATGACCTTGAGCAGGGAGCGCAGGACGGTCCGCTGCCAACGAGGATGCAGATGCGCCTCCACCTCGTCGATCAAGAAGATGATGGACCGGGTGGCCTCCTGGTTCATCAAGCGGCTTGCCTGCAGATGCTCCTGCCACGTCCACACCAGCAAGTAGGCCAGCGTGATGACGCGTCTGACACCCGCGGACGCGTACACCACGGGAACCTCCTGACCGTACCCCGTGCGAAGGGTCGGCATGTCCCGGACGTCTTCCAGGCTGACGCGAGTGAGCTCTCCCGGCGCGAGGAGCTCCACATCCGAAGGAGAGAGTGCATGGAGCGCCTGGCGGAGTTGCTGATACGGCTCTCCATTGCGCCCCTGCCAGGAAGCCCAGTCCGCGATAAGCCCGTTGCACAGGTGCTTTCCATCGGGCTTGAGCCCATCCCACCCCCTGTGTCAGGGAAGTTGTCGCCTCGGCTGACCGGCCGGGATGACCACGCCATGGGGGCGAGAGCAGGCAGGACGCAGTGTCGTACACGGATGCATTCAAGTCGCAGATGGTGAAGCGGATGGT
>NZ_JABXEP010000311.1:0-3215 GCF_013372605.1 Myxococcus sp. AM009 | reverse complement strand
CCCCGCCCCCACCCGAGGCGTCACCACGAATTCGGGGCCATCGAAGCGGACATGCGCGTGGTCATCGGGCGAGCTGCCACACCGTCGCCCCCGTGGACCCGGCTTCTGCGCCCCAATCCACGCCCCCTTCACCGGCGCGCCGTCCGAAAGGAAGACGCGGCCGGAGACCTCGAACACGCCTGGGTCGCTGGAGAACCACGGCAACACCATCCCTGCGCTCTTGAGCTCGGAGAAGGGGAACGCGATGACCGCCGGGGCGCCAGGCGCCAGCGTCACGTCTTTCCGTGCCGCCACCTCCCGCCCGTTCCGGCGGCCCCACATGGAGACGGAGTAGCGGCCCGACTCGGCGATGCCCGTGAAGGTGCCATCCGCCTGCGGCTCCAACTGGACATTCACATGCACGGACTCCACCGCCTCCGTCCCACGCGTGCGGCCCATCACCGGCTTGACCGTGACGGGGACGAACGCGCCGAGCTGGATGTCGAAGCGCCGCACCTCGCCAGCGGTCAGCTCCGCCCCGGGGTACCGGTCGAGCGCCCTCCCCTGGGGCGCGAAGAGCCTCACCTGGACGGAGCCCGGCGTCACGCCATCCAGCGTGTAGCGGCCCTGCGCATCCGTCGTGGACCAGCTGGGCGTCATCTCCGCGAGCAGGTTGTCCCCGGGCGCGATCAGCCGGACACCCGCCGCGGGCGTCCCGTCATGCTGGAGGACCTGCCCCTCCACGACGGCCCCTGGTGGCAGCGTGAGCGCCACGGAGAGCGAGCCCCCTGAGACGACCCCGACATCCCGCTCACAGGACTCGGCGTGCCCGGCCCCTCGCGCGCAGACGGTCATCACCCCCGCGCCGGGCGCCTCGAAGAAGGCCACGCCCGAGACGTCCGTCAGCGCCGTCTCGTCGGGCACCGTGTCGCCCGTCACGGCCATGAACAGTCCACGGATGAGCGACACCCGGGCGCCCGCCAGCGGCGCACCGCTGCTCCCGGAGACGAGCCGAACCCGAATCGAAGCCGCCGGAGCATCCATCGTCGGCGGCGGCAGCGGGAGCGGCGGCAGGGCGGGGAGCTGCGCGAACGCCGGGAAGGGCACCTCCACGAGCACCGGCCGCGCCACCTGCTCCGCGCGCCACAGGCCCAGGCCCCCGAGCACCGTCGCCATGGCACCCAAGCCAATGCCCCAGCGAACCCCGCGCATCATCGGACAGCCCCCGCTCCAGCAGTGGAACCGGGAGGCTATCACTCTCCGTCCGGGCGGCCCATCCCGGCCCGGCGACTAGCTTCCGTAGCCCGCGCTCTGAACGTCGATGAGGCGGCCGTTCTCGAACGTCACCACCTGCATGAAGCGGCGAGGCCCGAAGTTGTAGGTCCACTCCTCGTACTCCCGGGTGACGGACCGCCGCTCCGTCGTGACGCCCCCCGTCCTCCTGTCCGGCGTCACCGAGCCCGCCGAGTCCGTCACCGTGCGGAAGTTCTTCGCCGCCGGCTCCCCGCACTTGGCGAGCACCTCGGTCTTGAGCGCCCCATCCGCCACCAGCGCCTGGCCACAACGGAGCGAGGCCGCCTCCGCCGCCACCGGCATCCCCGCCATTGAAAGTACGACGGCCAATCCGAGAGCACGCATGGGTTGTCTCCTCTCCACTACTCAGGTCAACGGCGCAGGATGTCCGCGGGGACGGAGCACGCTACGCGTAGGGGTTGTAGAACTTCGCGAACGTCGCCTTGGCGAAGTCACCGAACGTCATGCCGGGCTGGAAGGCGCCCACCTTCTGCTCGGCGAGGTCCACGCCCTCCGGCGGACGCAGGTGCATGTCATTGTCTGGCTGCATGAACACCGCGAAGGTGGCGCGGGAGATGTTGCGGCTGGCCGGGTGGGCCAGCGCCTGCACCGCGTGCGGCGTGGAGCGCAGCAGCCCGCCGGTGACAATCTGGGAGCTCTCGCCAATCTGGAAGGCCAGGCTGTCCTTGGGGATGACGACCTTGCGCTCCTCGCCGGACCGCGTGCGCACGTACAGGCCCGCCTCCGGGTCCGGCACCGGGATGTCCTTGCGCGCCGGCTCCTTCGCGCCGGGCTCGGCCTCGAAGTACATGGCCGGGCAGAGCGCCGTGAGCGAGCCGTGGTCGCTGTGCCAGCCGCACCATGAGTCCCGCGTGCGCGGCGTCGCGTCCTCGTTGATGGCGAAGTAGTAGAGCAGCCGCGCCTTGCACGCGCGCGAATCACGAATCGTCCGCGCCAGCGCCGCGTCCGGTGACAGGCGGCTGCCCAGCTTCGCCTGCACGTACTTGTCGCACTGCTCGGCGACCAGCACGCCCACGTCCACCATCCGCTGCCCCAGCGCCATGAAGGCGGGCCGCAGCTCCGGGAAGTCCGCGTCTGGCCACACGTTGGGGTGGTAGTTCTCCGGGTGCTTCTCGATGAGCGCCGCGTCGGTGTGCGGCACGTCGTACTGGGGGTTGTTGTAGTAGGAGCCCTTGAACTCGTCGAACTGGCCGGGACGCAGCAGCTCCTTCCCGTGGCTCCAGCCGAACGAATAGCTGCTGCGCGGGTGGACGTAGCGGTCCTTCACCTCGGTGGGCAGCGCGGCGAAGCGGAAGCCCAGGGGCAGCAGGTTGTCGCGCAGCTCGGCCAGCCCGGGGATGCCCCGGACGACGAGCAGGCCAATGCCATCATGCCCGTAGGCGCGCGCGATGGCGGCGCTCAGGTCCGCGCCCTCCGCGAGCCGCGCATAGTCGAGGAGAACCACTCCGTCTTTCGTTTCCGCCACGTCGCTGCTCATCCCAGGTGCCTCGTGTCTTCTCCCCACGGCGCCACACCGGCATCCGCGCCGGGCAGGGTGAGCACAGGCCACCCGTGACAAGGGAGACAGGGGCCATACTGCCCGGTTTGGGCGCGTGCGTGCCACCTGCGTCTCCCAGTAGCGGACGGAAAGCGCCTGCTCCCCTCCCTGCCCCCGTGCCTGGAAGGCCCACTGCATCCCGGAGAGGTCCGTAGCGTCGGAGTGAGCATGGCGCGCGGCATCACCGACGCGGGCGCCTTCAAGATATTCAGCGACGCACCAACGCCCCGCCGGCGCAGCTCACTTCGGGGGCGTGACAGGCACCGGCGCCACCAGGGGCGCGGCGCGGCCGGGCCGGGGCACGAGGAAGAGCAGCCGGCCCTTCTGCTTCATCATCCCCGCCGCCAGCTCCGCCCGCGGGCCCGCGCCCCAGAAGACGTCCACC
>NZ_JABXEP010000310.1:0-3271 GCF_013372605.1 Myxococcus sp. AM009 | reverse complement strand
GGCCCAGGGGCTGCGCCCCACGGAGGGGGAGGCGGACGGACTGTGGACGCAGGCACCGGGAAGCTGGGTGGCGGTGGGCACGGCGGACTGCGTGCCGGTGCTGCTGGTGGACCCGGACGGGCGCGGCGTGGCGGCGGTGCACTCCGGCTGGCGCGGCACGGACGCGGACATCAGCGCGCGCGCCGTGGAGGTGCTGGTGGCCCGCGGCGCGAGGCCGGAGCGGCTGCTGGCGGCGGTGGGCCCGGCGATACAGGTCTGTTGCTACGAGGTGTCGGAGGAGCTGGCGCGGCGCTTCAGCGCGCGCTTCGGGGATGACGTGGTGCGGTGGGTGGAAGGAAGGCCGCGCCTGGACCTGACCCGCGCGGTGCGCCGGACGTTGGTGGGGGCCGGGCTCAAGCCGGCCCACGTCGAGGTGCTACAGGCCTGTACTGCGTGTGAGCCCGCGCGCTTCTTCTCCCACCGGCGGGACGCGGGGCGGACGGGGCGGCACCTCAATTACGTGGTACACCGCTTCTAGCCACCCGGTGTGGGGGGCCGATTTCTTGACGCTCTCCGACGGGCCTTCCTATCCTCGGGGGGACCCCTCTGCTGAAGAAGGCCCGTGCCCGCGCGCTCCGTCATCTTCCGTCTGCTCGCCGCCGCGCCCCTGTGTGCGCTGGGTGCTTGCGCCACCACCGCTTCCTCGGAGGCGGAGGTGAGCGCGCTGCGCTCCGAGCTGCGCACGCTGCGCGCGTCCCAGGAGCGCCTGGTGGAGCGGGTGGCCCGGCTGGAGGCGCATGACGCCGTGTCGCGCGCGGGGGCCTCAAGTGAGCGCCCGCCAGCGCGCCCCATCCCGGTGAAGGTGGAGGCGTCCGCCGAGGAGTCGCTGGGCGCCACGCCGGAGCTGGCGGTGGTGAAGCTCAAGCCGCGCCATGAGCCCGCGCCGAAGCTGCCCACCGCCGTGGCGGTGCTGGAGCCGGACGACGAGCAGATGGAGATGTTCATCAGCCCCGCGCCGGAGGAAGGGCCCGCCGCGACCATGGTGGCGTCGAACGAGGACGCGGGGGCGCAGCAGGACCCCGACGTGCTCGACGCGGAGTTCGACAAGGCCGTGAACATGCTCCGCACCGGCAACGTGGAGGGCGGGGTGGAGAAGCTGCGCCGCTTCGCCGACGACAACCCGCGTCACCCGCGCGCCGACAACGCGCTCTATTTCAGCGGGCTGGGGCAGATTGGCCTCCACGAGTTCAAGGGGGCCGCGCAGACGTTCGAGCGGCTCATCAACACGTATCCCGCCGGGGACGCCATGCTGGACGGCATGCTCCGGCTCGCCGAGTGCCGGATGCGGCTCAACCAGGCCGCGGATGCCAAGGTGCTCTACACCCGCGTCGTCACCCAGTTCCCGGGGACGGCGGCTGCTACCCAGGCGGAACAGCGGCTCGCCGCGATCCCCCAGTGATGTTTCTTTCGAAAGGACGTCCCGCGATGCGCTCCCGGATTCTCACCTCGCTGATGTTGAGCCTCGCCGTCGCGCCCACCGCGTACGCCCAGCAGGAGAACGAGGAAGAGCAGGACACGGGCGGTGAGATGGGCGGCGCCGAGGTGATGGACGAGGCGCCCGACTCCGCGCCGCCGACCTCCGTCGCCATTCCGCCCGGCGCGCCCCGGGGCCGTGAGAGCGCGCCTGGTGAGGTCCACTCCGTGGAGTCGGGTGACACGCTGTGGGACTTGTCCCAGCGTTACCTGGGCAGCCCTTGGTACTGGCCAAAGGTCTGGTCCTACAACCCGGAGATCGCCAACCCGCACTGGATCTACCCCGGCAACCAGGTGCGCTTCTTCGCCGCGGGCGAGGAGGTCCCCACCCAGGTGACGGAGATGGTGGTCGACGAGGGCGACATCACGGCTCCGACGGAGTTCGCCTCCAACGACCAGGTCACGGTGACGGGCAAGATTGGCTACGACGTGGCCGGCTCCGTCCCCGTGACGACGCAGGGCTTCGTCACCCAGCGCGAGCTGGACGAGGCCGGCCGCATCGAAGGCTCGCCCTCCAACGCGGTGATGCTCTCCTTCCCGGACAGCGTCTACGTGCGCTTCAAGCGGAAGGGGGACGTGAAGGTGGGGGACCGCTACGTCGTCTACCACACCACCCAGGCCGTGAAGCACCCGGCGACCGGGCGCCCGCTGGGCTACCTCACCGACTTCGTGGGCACCCTGCGCGTGCAGCGCGTGGGCGACGGCATCGTCACCGCGCAGATCATGGACACCTGGGACGGCATTGAGCGTGGTGACCTGGTGGGCCCCGTGGGCGAACGCCTCACCGAGCGCGTGGCGCCGAAGCCGAACACGAAGAAGGTGGACGGCACCGTCATCACCGCCCTGGTGCCGTACCTCACGGTGCTGGGTGAGAACCACAGCATCGTCGTGGACAAGGGCAGCGCGGACGGCGTGGAGCTGGGCAACACCTTCACCATCCTCCGCAAGGGCGACCCGTCCCGCCACGTGCTGGGCCACGACGTGCGCAAGCCGTCCAAGGAGGAGCAGGCCTACCCCTGGCGGAACATCGGCGGGTGCATGGTGACCGAGGTCAAGGAGCGCACCTCCAACTGCCTCATGATGCGCTCCCTGGAGGAAATGGTCCCCGGCGACCGCGCCTACATGGCCCCGGGCGCGTCGGCCTCGGCCAGCCGCTGAGCGGCGGCAGGAAAAGTGCAATGCGCCCCTCGGATGGAGGGGCTGAGTGCTTGACCGGTGGCGGTCCGGTGTTTATGTGTCGCGCCCCTCCCAGCGGCCCCACCTTCTATATAGGTGGGTATCGAGCGGGGGACGGGTATGGCGGACGCTGAGACGGACAGCCTCACGGCGGAGCAGCAAGCATGCCTCGCGCTCTGGGCCGTTCCCGGCCTGGGGCCGAGGACGCTGGCCGCCCTGCGCGCGTTCGCGGACGGAGGCCTGGCGCCGCTCGGCGCGACTCCGGTGCGAGACTGGGTGTCCCAGGCGCCGGTTTCCTCACAGGTTCGTCGCAAGCTCGCCTCCGTGGAGCGCCTGGCGCCGGTGGCGTGGCGGGTCTGGGAAGCCTGCCGGACGTCGGGCATGAAGGTGGCGTTCCAGGGGCAGGCGGCCTATCCCGCGCGGCTGGCCGAGGTGGAGGACGCGCCGCCGGTGCTCTTCTACCGGGGCGTGCCGGGGCTGCCGCGGCGCCGGCTGGCCATGGTAGGCAGCCGTCACCCGGACCAGGGCTTCCTCCCGTTCGCGCGGCGCTTCGCCCGGCAGGTGGCGGAGTCAGGGGTGGGGG